>JAYSXN010000163.1:0-1848 GCA_043717405.1 Gammaproteobacteria bacterium | reverse complement strand
TCGCGCGCAAGTTCGACGGTCGTCATGTTGCTGTTCAGCGCCGCCCTGCTCGCTTCATGCGAAGGTCCTGCGTTACTGGCCGAGGCGACGGCGGCAAGCGCGCCACCGGCCAGCGCGAAGCCGTTTGTCGCGCGACAGGTAGCAGTATTCGAAGAGCCCTGGGCGATGGCATTCCTTCCCGACGGCCGCTTGCTAGTCACCGAGAAAACCGGCCAGTTGATCATTCTTGATGCTACTGGCAGGAAAATGAAAATCCGCGGGGTTCCTGCCGTGGATCATGGCGGCCAAGGCGGCCTGGGCGACATCGTCCTGCATCCGGATTTTGCCCACAACGGCTTGCTGTACCTGAGCTACGCTGAAAAAGGTGAGGGCGACACGCGCGGTGCTGCTGTAGCGCGTGCGACATTAACCTTGCGCGCGGACGGCGGCGAATTGTCGCGACTGACCGTGGTCTGGCGGCAGGTGCCAAAGGTCGACGGGCTCGCGCATTTTGGCCATCGCCTGAGATTCGGGCCGGACGGGAAGTTGTGGATCAGCTCCGGCGAACGGCAGAAGTTCACTCCGGCGCAGGACATGAACTCCAACCTGGGCAAGATAGTGCGCCTCAATGACGACGGCAGTATTCCAGCCGACAATCCCTTTCGCGCACAAGGCGAAATCGCCGCGCAGGTGTGGTCGCTCGGCCACCGCAATCCGCTGGGCCTGGACTTCGACCATGAGGGCCGCCTCTGGGAAATCGAGATGGGCCCGATGGGTGGCGACGAATTGAACCTGATCCTGCGTGGCCGAAATTACGGATGGCCGGTGGTTTCGAACGGAAGCAACTATGACGGCTCGGACATCCCCGACCATTCCACGGCGCCAGGTTTCGAGGCGCCAAAAACCAGCTGGAATCCGGTGATTGCGCCGGCCGATTTCATCATCTATGACGGCAAGGAGTTTCCCGAGTGGCGCGGCAATGCGCTGATTGCCGGACTTGCTTCGCAAGCGCTGGTACGCGTTGCCTTCACCGGCGTAAACGCTCGTGAGGTGGCGCGCTACGACATGGGCCAGCGCATCCGCGAGGTTGAGCAAGGCCCTGCCGGCGACGTCTGGCTGCTCGAGGATGGAAGCACGGGCAGGCTGCTCCGGTTGACTCGCGTGGCCAACAAGACCTGGCGTGCGTGCCCGGGTGCCGCAACCATGAATTCCTGCAGTGCGTCTTCGGCAACGAACCACGGACCATCCGGTGCCAGTGGCGCTGGGATCACGCGGTTGCGATGAGCCAACACGCTGAAACTCAGCAACGCAGCCACCGGATCATCTGCGCATCCCAGTCAGGCCGTCGGGGCGGACTTCCGATCAGTCCAGCGGCTGCAGTGAAGGCCCGCGGAGCACCCGCGGGTTGCCGCGATAATCGCGAACGATGGTTAGCGCATGCTCTGGGGATTTCGCATTGACCTGCAGAATTTCCGAGACGCCAGGCCCGCGCTCCACCTCGATGAAATAGGTCTGCAGATCGGCGGGCGGCGGCGTGTCGACATCATCTGCCGCGGGGTTGATGACATCGGAGTCGGACATTGCCGCGTCGTCGCCGGTGCCGGCGGGCGGTGCGTCGGCGTCCTCGGCGATAGGTGGATCTTCCGCGATGACCGGCGCTGGTGATTCCTGCACTTGCGCCGCGGACTGCTCCGCATCCGGCTCGCCGGTAATGTCGCCCAACACGCCTTCATGAGCGGCAACAGCCTTGCCCGCGCCTTGGGCAGCAGCGGCCGGCAGCACCGGTCCAGCATCGCTCAGCGACGGTTGGCGCGCGAACCAGACCATGAAAATGAAAAGCCCCGCAAGGATGCCGGCGCCGATAAACAC
>JAYSXN010000162.1:0-5615 GCA_043717405.1 Gammaproteobacteria bacterium | reverse complement strand
AGAACTGCCCCGCCCGCGCCTTCCGACTCGGTGACCACGTGCATGGCGTTGCGATAACGCAGGTCGCCCAGCACCCACTCAACGTAATTGGTCGCAGTGAATCGCCGCACGCGACCGGACACGTTACGCAGCTTGAGCACCGAGAACTTCACCGACGCATCCAGCGCCACGTACACCCACAACTCGCTGTTGATGCCGTCCTGGCTGTGTTCGAAGACGCTGTAGCCGAAGCCGTGACGCGTCGTGTAGCGGCCCTGCCCGCGGCTGGGCGCAGGCGATGGCGACCAGAACTCGCCGGTATCTTCATCGCGCAGGAATATCGCCTCGCCACTCTGGTCGCTGACCGGATCGTTGTGCCAGGGCGTCAATCGGAATTCGTGCGCGTTTTCGCCCCAGGTGTAGGCGCTGCCACTCTCCGACACGACGGTGCCGAAGTGTGGATTGGCCAGGACGTTGCACCACGGCGCCGGCGTGCTATGCCCTGGCGCGAGGCGGATGACGTATTCGCTACCATCGGCGGAAAATCCGCCAAGGCCATTGCCCAGGATCAACTCTTGGCGCCGCGTCGCCTGCTCGGCCGATTCGTCGGCCACGCTGACCGCATGCGTGCGAGGCTGGTGTTCGAGAAGGCGCGGAAACGGGGTGTCGATTGGTCTCCGACCAACCTGCTCGGTCAGTGAGCCCTGGTCATCGCTGATGATCACGCGCGCGACCGATTGCATGAGGATGCGGTCCTCGCTCGGGATCTGGTGTGCGGGCCGCACGAAGATTCCGCCCGGCTTGTCGATCAGGCTGGCTTCCAGGCCCGCCGCGATCAGGCCCATGATCAGGTCCTGCAACTGCTGCCGATAACCGGCACGATCCTCGTTCCAGATGACCAGTTCGACCGCCAGCCCCTTCAGGCGCCAATAGGCGTGGGCCTGCACCAGCTGCCGCACCAGTTCGATGTTTTCGGCATCGGCAATCTGCAGCAGCACCACCGGCAGGTCGCCCGACACCGAGTGCCCCCACAGCCCTGACTGTCCACGACGGTTGCGAGTGAGCACGCTCGGATCGGCGCGCAATGCCGGGGTTGCGTAGAGGATGGAACCGGCCAGGCGCTCGTAGAGTTGGGCATCGGCCTGCGAGGCATTGAGCTGGCGCAACATGACCTGGCTGTGCGTCCATGCGAGGTCGAACACGCGGTCGGCCAGGCGCCGGTCGCGGTATTTTTCCACGAGCGCAAGGCAATCCTGCCTGGTTTCCGCCACGCCGGTGACCACATCGATGGTTACCGATTGCTCCGGCTCGAGTGTCACGCGGCAACGGATGGCGACGATCGGGTCGAGCACCGAGCCCGATGAATCCGACAACGCGTCCTCGGTCATCGCGACGGGCCGGGCCGACGAATTGCCGCGGCCGATGAAGCGAGAGCGATCGGTTTCATAGGACACGCCATGCGCCTCGGCGTCATGGATCGCCATCAGGTGGCACATCCACGGCACTTGTTCATCGGCGCCACGCGGCCGCCGCGTGCACAGGATCGCCTGCAGCGGACGCACCAGTTCGGTTTGCACGAACAGGTTGCTGAAAGCCGGATGCAGCGCATCGGAAATGGCGGGCGCGAGGACTACTTCGGCGTAGCTGGTCAGCTCGATGGTGCGCTTTTGCCGCGAGCGGTTGCGGATGGTGGTGCGGCGCAGCTCAATGTCGTCCTCGGGCGACACGCAGATTTCGGCATGAATATCGAAGTCCTTGTCGCGGCGACGGAATTCCGCGCGCGCATCGGAAAATATGGCCTCG
The DNA here is from genome assembly GCA_043717405.1 of Gammaproteobacteria bacterium. Lineage (GTDB taxonomy): Bacteria > Pseudomonadota > Gammaproteobacteria > Xanthomonadales > Xanthomonadaceae > Arenimonas. The sequence continues at coordinate 3,833 of JAYSXN010000162.1, read as the reverse complement.
TAGCCAGGCGACTTTTTCAATGCCGGCTGATGGGACGTAGACCAGAACTCGCCGCTGCCGACGTCGCGCACATAGCAGAAGGTGCCGCGCGCATCGGCCGTTGAATCTTCCTGCCAGCGCGTGACCGCCATGTCGCGGTAACGGCTGTAGCCGGCGCCAGCGCTGTTGACCATTACGTGGTAGCGGCCATTTGACAGCAACTGCACCGCCGGACGTCCGCTGTCGGGATCGGTGAAGATGCGCAACTTGGTTTCGCCAACGCGCGAGGCAGCGCTTATTGCCGGGAATTCGGCGGCATGCAGGAACTGCGCTGCAGTCTTCGGCACGCGTTCCTGCAGCAGCAGCGTTGTGGCCTGGAACTGCGGGTCGGATTCGAAGCGCTTTTGCATCGGCCGGTCGAGCAGGACGTAGGCGAATGCCAGCAGGCTCATGCCCTGGTGGTGGACCATGTACGAACGGATGATTGAACTGGTCTGCCCGCGCGGCAGGCGTGCCTGCGTGTAGTCGACAGCTTCGTACATGCCGTAACGGCCTTCGAGTCCGTCGGCCGTGAGCCGTTGCAGGTTCGCGCACGATGCCGATGGCGCGACCATCAAGGCCAGCGTCGACGCGTACGGCGCGATGACCAGGTCTTCGGACAGGCCACGCTTGAGGCCGAGTCCGGGCACGCCGAACGCGCGGTACTGGTAGTTGAGATGCACATCGACAGTGTTGTAGCCCGACTCGGACACGCCCCAGGGCACGCCGCGCTGGTTGCCGTATTCGATCTGGCGCGCAACCGCCGCTTTGCCGGTCTGGTCGAGCAGCGTGCCTTCGTAGGTCGGCATGACCAGCAACGGCATCAGGTATTCGAACATCGAGCCGCTCCACGACAGCAGCACCGGCTCGCCGCCGGTGGTGGTCAGCAGCCGGCCGAGCGTGAACCAGCCCTCCTGCGGCAGCTGTCCCTGCGCGATGGCGACGAAGCTCGCCAGGCGCGCTTCCGAGGCCAGCAGGTCGTAGTAGCTGGCATCGAGGCGATGGTCCTGGACGTTGTAACCGATTGCCAGCAGGTGACGCGTCGAGTCGTACAGGAACTCATATTCCATCTGCGCGAAACCGTCGGCTTGCTGCGCAAGGGTGTCGGTCAGCGCGATGGCCTCGAGCGCGCGTGCGCGTGCCTGGCCAGCGATTGCCTGCTGCTCGGGGGGCAGTTGCATTGGATCGATGGCGGCGACATCGCGCAAGGTGAGCCCTGCTGGGGAGTCGGTTGCATGCGACCGGCCTCCCAGATGCGGCAGGAAGTTTGCCCACTCCTCGAGCCATTGCCGGCTCTGCCGGGCCAGCGCCTGCGCCCAGAACAGCGCATCGGCGGAGGCGATGATCAGCGGATCGGCGAGCAGCTTGTCGACTGCGGTTTCCAGGCGCGGCAACCAGCCTGGCGCATTGGCGGCGCCGGCCTGCTGTAGTGCGGTGGCAAGCTCGGCGCGCAACTGCCGCAGGCTCGGTGGCGCCGCGCTGCCTTCGAACGCACGTTCAATCAAAGCCAGGGTGTCGGCGGCGCCCTGGAATACGCGCATGTCGACAAGCGGCTCGTCGGGCAGCGCAAGCAAGCCGGCACGTAGCGTCAGCAAGTGCCCGGCAAGGTTGCCGCTGTCTACCGAGGAAATGTAGCGAGGCGAAAGCGGCAACAGCGTCAGCGTGTCGTACCAGTTGTAGAAGTGGCCGTGGTAGCGCTCAAGCGAGCGCAAGCTGGCGAAGGTGTCGCTGGTCCTCTGCAGCACCGCGCTGATCGGCACATAACCGAAGTCCCAGGCAGCCAGGTTGGCCAGCAGCGACAGGCCTATGTTGGTGGGCGAAGTCCGGTGCGCGACCGCCGAGGTCGGTTGCTCCTGCATGTTGTCCGGCGGCAGCCAGTGGTCGCCTGGTCCGACGTATGTTTCGAAAAACATCCACGTGCGTCGAGCCAGCTGGCGCAGGTAGTCCACTTGTTCGGGCAACAGCGGTACTTCGCGGGACTTGCGCGTGCTGCTGACCCACCAGCTGATCCATGGAGACAGCAGCCATAGACCGAGCACCGGCGCAGCCACGAGCAACTCGGCCGGTCGCTGCAGCAAAAGCCATGCGCCAGTGGCAATCGCCATCACAGGTCCGATCCACATGATCCGTAACAGTGATGCGAGGTCGTCTCCACCGGCGCTCTGCACCTCGCTCGACGGCCGCCACTGCAACAGGAGTCGGCGGCTGACCGTCATGCGCCACAAAGTGCGGGCGATGGCGTCGAGGCTGTACAGCGCCTCGTGCGGCAACCAGGCCAGTGCCAGCAACAAGCGCAAGAGATGCCGTCCCGCCGATTGCATGGCGAGGCTGAAGTGCTGGTCGAGCAAGACGTCGCGCGATTTGCCGCTGAGCTCCAGCAGCCAGCTGAGTGCTGGTTGCAGGGCAACAACGGCAAGCACGCCTATCGTCCAGGCCAGGGGTAAAGGCACGAGCACCCAACCGAACAACAGCAATGTGACCAGTGCCGGGGCAACGAGGCTGCGGCGCAGGTTGTCCAGGATCTTCCAGCGCGACAGCGCCGACAATGGATTTTTCGCACGCTGGCCGTTGGCGACGGGCACCGAATGCCACAGCCAGGCCAGCAATTGCCAGTCGCCGCGAATCCAGCGATGGCGGCGGCTTACGTCCGCGCGATAAGTCGATGGGTATTCTTCGTACAGTTGCACGTCGCTGAGCAGTCCCGAGCGCGCGTAGCAACCTTCAATCAGGTCGTGACTGAGGATGGCGTTGTCGGGGAAGCGACCGGCCAGCGCGCATTCGAAGGCATCGACATCGTAAATGCCCTTGCCCACGAAGGAACCTTCGGCAAAGGCATCCTGGTAGACATCCGAGACAGCGCGCGTATATGGATCGACGCCGGCGTCGCTGCCGTACAGCCGGGAGTAACCCGAGCGTGCATTGCTCGGCAGGCTGATGCCCACGCGCGGCTGCAGGATGCCGTAGCCGTGATCGACCACACGCGAATCCGGGTCGCAATGCGGGCGGTTTAGTGGATGCTCCATGGCGCCGATCAGTTGCGCGGCGGTTTCGCGCGGCAACTGGGTGTCGGTATCCAGCGTGATGACGTAACGAACCGAGGACAGCACCCGGGCATCACCTATGATTCGCGAGAATTCACCGTGGGCCTTGCCGCGCAATAGCGAATTGAGGGCAGCCAGCTTGCCGCGCTTGCGCTCCTCACCCATCCAGGCATTTTCCCGGGGATTCCAGCGCCGCGGCCGGTGGAAAAGAAAAAACCGGTCCTCGCCCTCGTCCGCGTATTTTTCATTGAGCTCGGCGATGCGCAGCTCCGCCTGCAACAGCAGTGCATCGTCGCCAGGCAACACTTCCGCGTCGGCATCGAGGAAATCGGTCAGCAGCGCGAAGTGCAAATGCCGTTCGCGATTGGCGAGGTAGCGCACTTCCAGGGCTTCGACCAGCTCGTCCACCGCGTCAACGTGGATCAGCAGCGTCGGCACCACGATGAGCGTGCGTGCCCGCGCCGGGATGCCCTTGGAAAAATCCATGCGCGGCAAGGCATGCGCCGGCAGCGACAGCGTCGCCATCCAGTTGACCAGCGCCATGGCCAGCTGGCTCATAGCCAGCACGATGCACGCGCCGATGATGATCAGCATTGCCGGGGGCAGCTGCATGCGCAACAGCTCGACGAACAGCGGGCGCACGAGCACCAAGCCGAGGATCGCGATTGAAAACAGGTAAGCGGACAACGGATGGCCCGCAGTACGACGCGCCAGGCGGTCGATCGCGCCGGTCGGCGTACCCATGGCCGGCAACAACGCGTGCCGGCCTTCTTC
>JAYSXN010000161.1:0-1852 GCA_043717405.1 Gammaproteobacteria bacterium | reverse complement strand
TGGCAGCCGCTGGTATATGCCTGGGGCGCGGGCCATCTGACCGCGCTGCCGCTCGGGCCGCGGCAACAGGAGGAGTTGTTCCTGACCGCGGCGCAGTCACTGTTCGCGGTGATGCTGTTGCTACGGCTCCGACTCGGCGTCGCGGCCGGGGTCGTGCTGTTGGTGTTGTTCCTGGCGCAGGTCGCCGTCGCCTACGTGACGCAACACGATGAAGCCATGACGATCCGCGCGCTCAACGGCTTCGCGTGGTTCTATATCGCGGCCGCGGTGGTGATTGCCGCGTTGAATATCCGGCGGCTGCGCGAGGCGCTCTTGTTCGGTATTGGGCGGGTTGCAGCCGTGGATGCGGATGATTAGGCGAGCGCTGGTACTTCTGCTTACTGGTACCTACGGGCCGCGTCCTAGAGGCAACAACCGACTGGTGGCCTCGGCGCGTCCCCTTACCACAGCCGGACGCGTTTTTCCGGGGGCAGGTACAGCGCATCGCCGGGCTTCACGCCGAACAGTTCGTACCAGTCATCGATATTGCGCACGACGCCGTTGACGCGATACATGCGCGGTGAGTGCGGGTCTGAGGCAACCTGGCGGCGCATCGCATCGTCGCGCAGCTTGCCGCACCACGCTTGCGCCCAGCCGAGGAAGACGCGCTGCTCACCGGTCATGCCGTCGAGCACCGGTGCGGGTTGCCCGTGCAGCGATGCACGGTAGGCGTCCAGCGCCAGCGTCAGGCCGCCGAGGTCGGCGATGTTCTCGCCCATCGTCAGGTCGCCATTGACGTGCACGCCGGGCAGCGGCTCGAACGCGGAGTACTGCGCGCCGAGCAGCTTCGCGCGCGCGTCGAAGGCTTGCGCATCGGCCGCGCTCCACCAGTCGCGTAGCGCCCCGTCGGCGTCGATTCTACGGCCCTGGTCGTCGAAGCCATGGATCAGTTCGTGGCCGATGATGCCGCCGGCAGCGCCGTAGTTGATCGCCGGATCGGCGTTGGCATCGAAGATCGGCGCTTGAAGGATGCCGGCGGGAAAGACGATGTCGCGCAAGGAGCCGTTGTAGGCGTCGTTGGTCTGCGGCGTCATGGCCCAGTCGCCGCGGTCGACCGGGCCGCCGAGCCGTGCCACATAGAACTGCCAGTTGGCGTCGGCGGCGCGCAGCACGTCGCCGACCAGGTCGTCGTCGCGGATCAGCACGTGCGAGTAGTCGCGTGCATGGTCCGGGTAGCCGACCTTGATCGTGTAGGTGTCGAGCTTGCGCAGCGCTTCGCGTCGCGTATCCGGCCCCATCCAGTCGAGTTTTTCCAGGCGCGCACGGAAGGCGCTGCGCAGGTTCACCACCAGCGCTTCGATCGCGGCCTTGGACTGTGGCGGGAAGTACCGGTCGGTGTACAGCTGGCCGACCGCCCAACCGATGTTGCCGAAGCTTGACACTCGGTCACCGACCAGGAAATCGCCGCCAGAAACCGCACGCACGCCGCGCTTCCAGCGGGCCTCGGGGGTTGGCTGCCCGGACAGTGCGTGATTGTGGAAATCAAAGTGCGCGTCCTGGAACGGCTGCGGCAAGTAAATCGCGGCGGCGTCGGCAATGTTGACCGCCTGCCATGCCTTCAGTGTGTCGATTGGCGCGCTCGCGTACAGCGCAGCGAGCTTTGGGAACGCGCTTTTCTCATCGACAATGACTCGCGTTGTTGACTGTAACCCGGCGGCGCGCAGAAACGGGTCCCATGCAAAGCCCGGCGCCAGCTGGCGCAGCTGCGCGATGCTCATCGGGTTGTAAGCGGCGAGCACGTCGCGTTGCTGGACTCGGGTCCAGCTGGCTCGCGCGACCTCGGTTTCGTACGCGAGCACGGACTTCGCGTTCG
>JAYSXN010000017.1:0-2542 GCA_043717405.1 Gammaproteobacteria bacterium | reverse complement strand
GGCGGATTGGACGCAGCTGACCGTGTCGCTCGGGCTGACCGGGCTGCCGCTGCAGGAGTTCGAGCATTGGCGTGGAACAAGAGACAAGGCCCTGCGCGCCGACGACGCCTTGACGGATGCGCAGCAAGCGCTCGATGCCGCACAGCGGACCGCACAAACGGCGGCCACCGATTTGGGCGCAGCCATCAGGGATGCCGACATTGCATTCAACCCGGCGGCGACCTTCGAAGCCCTGAAGGCGATCGCGACCAATGCGGTCGACGCTGCCACCGAGGCGAAGGCAAGGCTGGACGAACTTCACAAGCAGCGCGAGGCCGCTGCCAGAGCATTGACCCGGCAGACCGAAAGGACCGCTGTGGCTCAGGACGCCTTTGATGCATGGGCGGCTGGCTGGCGCGCAGCCGCTGCGAAAGTCGGATTGCCCGAGACCATCGACGTCGGGTCTGCAGAGGGCGCGCTGAGCGCTATGGCGGAGATCGATACCAAGCTGCAGAACATCCGCGAGATCCGCCACGCAAGAATCGAAGCGATGCAGCGTGACCTGCGCGACTTCGAGCACGAGGTGAGCACGATGGTGACCGCTGTCGCCTCGGACTTGGCAGAGCAGGATTCCGGCACCTCCACCTCCGAGCTTGCGGCCAGATTGGCCAAGGCACTCGAAGACAAGAAGGATTTAGATCGACTCCGCAAGGAGTTGGAAGCCCATGAAGACCAGACAGCGGCCGCGGGCGTCCGGGTCGGTCGCGCCCGGGCCGTGCTGACGCCGTTGCTCGCACTGGCGCAGGTGAGTGACTACGAGGATCTGCGCGCGCTGATCATTCGTTCGGACCGGCGGCGGCATGTCGAGGCCGCGGTGGCTGGCGCGCGCAAGGCGGTGGAGGAGGGCGGTGATGGCTTGACGCCGGAAGCGCTGGAATTGGAAGTCGGCGCCACGGAAGCCGCGCAGATTCCCGTACTGATGGCCGACGCGGCTCGCCAGGTCGAAGGCATGCGGCAGGAGCAGGAGGCCTTGACGGCTGAGCTCACCAACGCCACGACCCAGCTCGCCAGAATCGCTGGCCAGGGCGAGGCCGCGCGGGCCGAATCCGAGCGCCAGGACGCGTTGGCCAAAATGGCCAATGCGGCCGAGCGCTACGTCAAGGTCTACACGGCGTCACGCTTGCTGAAGTGGGCGATCGACCGCTACCGCGAGACCAAACAGGGCCCGATGCTGACCCGTGCCGGCGACATATTCCGTGCCTTGACGCTGGGGTCGTTCCAGCGATTGACCGTCGACTATGAAAGTGAGCCGCTCACGCTGCACGGTTCGCGCGCCGATGGCAGTCTTGTGGGGATCGCCGGCATGAGCGACGGTACGCGCGACCAGCTGTACCTCGCGCTGCGCTTGGCGGCACTGGAACTGCACTTGGGCCAAGGACATACGCTGCCCTTCATCGCCGATGATCTGTTCATCAACTACGACGACCAACGAGCGAAGGCGGGGCTCGAGGCTCTCGCCAAACTGTCGGAGAAGACACAGGTGCTATTCCTGAGCCACCACGACCATCTGGTGCCGACGATCGAGGCGGTTTTCGGGCCCGAGGTGAATGTGGTTCACTTGTGACTCACGCACTGTCGGCTGCGTGACTGAATCGAGCGGTGTCTTCGCCACGGCCGAGTCTTCATTCTTTGGCGGTCGCCTATCCGCAGATCATCGTCATCAGAGCAATCGTGCGAGGCAAGTACGGCGTGATGAGCGCGTCGACGGGCGCTTGGTAGGAGATGCCGCAGGTCCCGGCGGCATCGGCCTGGTGCGACGAGCGCATCGCCGCGCACCGCCAGCAAAATGAGGCCGTCAAGGCTGCAGTCGAACAGCCGCTTTCAAAGCGCGCGACCTCGCGCTTACGACCCATACCAGCCCGTCGGGCTTCTCCAAAGCTGCCCGATGCTCACCGCTCGCTTCTTGACTTTCGCTTCCACCAAGCGGCCGTTCGTGACCTTCGGCAGCCGGCCAACTTCCGTCGCCCATGGCAGGTAGCTTCGCGGTGAACTGAAGATCATCGAGAAGATCCTTACGCATCTGGGTCTGCAGACGCACGCACTGCCTTGGGTGCCACCGCGCGGACTTGCGCAGCGGGCCGACGAGCACAGCCCAGTCACCGGCGCTCAACGGGCCGATGCCCCGCCTCCAGCGGTCGAAGCAAGCGCATTGAGTACCGTGTCCAGCCATCCAGCGGGCGGGAAATGTACTTCGAGTTCCCTGTCCTCGAGGTGGCAACGACCAAGGGGTTGACAGGCGCGTCGCTACGGCGCCAAGTGAGACGGCTCATACAGCTGTACCCAGCCATCGATACTCAACCGGAGGAATCAAAAATGAGTCCATGCATGCACGCCGCCTGATTCGGCGGACGATCGCTTTCGCAGCCGCCGCCATGTTGTGCCTATCGGCTTCGGGCGAAGGCAGGGACGACAACGAGCACGACCAGAGCCAGATCAAGCGCGGCTTCGAAATCGTGCCGCAGGGCGTGCACTTGAGTATGGCGGGCAAGAATCGCGCGCTCGT
>JAYSXN010000160.1:0-5616 GCA_043717405.1 Gammaproteobacteria bacterium | reverse complement strand
GATCCACGCGGCTTTCGCGCACGCCGATGACCACGTCGAGGTCACCTGCGCGCATCTGATCCAGGAAGCTCGGAATCAACGACGGAGGTTCCTGCAGGTCCGCGGCCATGACCGCGATGCAAGACCCCCGTGCCTTCATCAGCCCCACGCGTACAGCTGAGAACTGGCCAAAGTTGCGGGACAGCGTGATCAGCTGCGAGGCGACGTCGAGTCGGGCGAGGCCGTCATGCAGCCGGGCGTAGCTCTGGTCGGGGCTGCCGTCCACGACACACACGACTTCCATCGTGCCCTGGATCTCGGACTGCAGCTTGGTGACGGCGGAAAGAAGATCGGCGATCGATTCTTCATTACAATAGACCGGGACGACAAGCGAGAGATCGGGGTTCAATTTCTGCCTCCATGGCATGGGTTGCCGACAGCGCCGGGACCTGATTTGCAGGCAACGTCTGCCAACTTCGCTGAAGTCGCGCGCTGGGATTTTGGGCCAAGGGGGTGATCCATGCAAGCTGGGGCACCTCTGGCAACAATCGCCGCGTCTGCAGCAAACGCCCAGAATTTCATAGCGAGGAAGCCGTGACCACTCACATCGATGCATCCAATGCTGGCGTTGCCCCGGACGACAAGAATTGGCTCGGGATCTATCGCCCGCTGGTCATCCTGCTGGCTATATTCCTGGTGTTCTACTTCAGCGCGCTGTCGCATTTCTCCCTTGGCATAGATGACGAATCGGGCGCAGTCCGGACCGAGGCCTCCAACTGGGCCAGACAGGGCCGGTGGCTTCTGTACGTGATCGAACAGTGGTTCATCACGCAGCCGACAATGGTTTTTTTTCCGCTGTTTTTCTTCGGGCTGTGCAATAGCATCGCCTACGTGCTGCTGGCCCGTGCGTACCGGATGGATCTTGCCGATCCACGCACCTACCTGTTGTTCGTGCTGTTCTGCGCCTTCCCGACTATCTTCCAGATCGCAAATTTCCTGCCCAACATCATCGGGCTCGGGGTCGGCCTGGTCGCGGCGTGCGCGGCTATCGCATGCTTTGCGCGTGCCACTGACATGCCTGGCGACCTGCGCGTGGGCCACAGTTCAAGGATCGGGCTTTACGGCATGTCGGTGCTAGCCATCGCCATAGCAACAGGCGCCTACCAGAGCCTGCTGCTCGTGGTGTTCATGGGTTGCGTCGGCTTGTTGCTGCGCGAAATGTCGGTACCCGGCCGGATGGGAATCAGGGGCTGGCTGGTGAGCCATGGCACGCTGCTGGCGCTGCTTGTCGGCGGAGCAATCCTGAGCGAACTGGCGAGCCACCTCGTGCGTTCAAGCTCGGGCCTGGACACCGGCCTTGTGCCCGAGTGGTATTCCAAGGGCTATCTGAAGCCAGGGCTGCTGGTCAGCAAGCCGTTGAGCGTCCTGGGGGCCACCTGGGATGAAATGAAAGCCATCTACGGTGGCTCCGCCCAGGCTTACGGCTATGTGTATTACAGCTTCCCGGTGTTCCTGCTCGTTGGCCTGGCGGGCGTGCTGCACGCCGCCCGATCCTTGAGTCCGTTGCGGATCGCCGGTGTGGCGATATACGCGTTTGCAATCCTGTTGGCCCCTTTTGCGCTGAACCTGCTATCGGGCGGGGAATTGCCCTATCGGGCATTGGGCGCGGTGCCGTTGGCGTTCTGGCTGTTCGGCGCATTCGCGGTGTTCAGTGCCAACCGCGTGGTGCGAAGCACCGGGGTTATTTTACTCGTGCTCATCGCTTTGCAGAGCCAGTACACCCTGTCGATGTTGCAGACCGAGCGGCGCATCGCGCTCGAACATGATTCGCAGCTGGCCTCGCAAATCTACGACCGCATCGGCATGACCGTGCCCGGCTTCGACCGCAACCGTGAATATCCGATTGATTTTTTCGGTTATTACGAATTTTCCAACATTTATCCAGAGGTGAAATACTCGACCTTGTCGGCCTCGTTCTTCAGTTGGGACAAGGGCAACATCGACCGGACGCTGACCTTCATGCGGGTGATGGGTTACACCAATTTCCGCAAGGTCCCCGATGACCAGCGCGGCCGCACTGCGCTGGCGATGATGGACATGCCGGTCTGGCCGCAACGCGACTCGGTGAAGTTCCTGGATGGCACCATCCTGATTCGCCTGGGTACTTCGCCGAGCCCGCAACAGCAAGCGCTGGTTTCGCGCGCTGCGCCAGACTTCAAGGGTCCGGCGTTCTGGACCTTCGACAAGGCCGCGACTGCGGTGCGGGTAATCAACGCCACCGTGCAATCGGACGCGATGCCGGTACTTTCAGTGTCCGAAGGGACGGACGTGCAGGTGCATTTCTCCACCGGCTTGGCCGATCAGCTGCGAAAATGCCACGTGCTTGGGGTAAGGGCGACGATAGTTGCTGCGCAAGCCGACGTGGCCCAGCTGTTTTTCCTCCCGTCCGAAGGCGGGCACTATGACGGTGCCAACTCCGGCAGCGCGGACGTGCGCGCGGCCGGCGGGGAGGTCAAGTTCGTCCTGCAGAGCCCGAGCGGGTTTTCCGATCACTTTCGCCTCGACCCGGTCAAGGCGTCACAGCCCTCGAAGTTGTCGAATATGACGTTCACCTGTATCGCGGGCGCAAAACCCTAAAGCAACGGCCGTTGCAGGGTTTTTTCTGAACGGTCGAATGTTAATATCCGCGCCAATCCCGTTTGACAGTTGAGGCTTAATCCAGTGAATTCCAAGGTGTTTGTCGTGGCGCTCGTTTCAACCTTGGCCGCGTGCAGCCAGCCGGCCCCGCCCGCTCCGGTGCCTGCGGCCACGCCAGCCGCGGCCACCACGGCCGCCAACCCGCAACCCGTGGCGCAGGGGCAGGAGTTCTGGTCGTTCGATAAAACGGCAACGTCACGCTTCCGGCTCATTCGCGCTACGCAGGATCCAGGTGATTCCTCAGCACTTGCGCTGTCGGCGGCGCCGGATGCGCAAATAATTTTTTCGACGGGCAAGCCCGACGTCCTGGCCCACTGCCGTTCGCTCGCTGTGAAGATCGGCTTGTCTGCGGAGCAGCCCGACGTTGCGCAGCTGTTCTACCTGACCGCGCCTGGCGAGCACTTCGGCCAGCACGTAGCCCACGAAAAGGTGGAAGGCGGCAAGGATTGGGAAATCGTGCTGAACAGTTCGAGTGGTTTCCAGGACACATTCCGGCTCGACCCCGTCACCAGTACGCAGCCCTCGCGCGTTACCGGCATCAGCTTCCGGTGCATGGAGTCGGACGCGTCCTGAGTAAAACCACGTCCGCCGGTTCGGTCGCGTTTGCGCCCGCTACCGGCGTGCGCTGACCGTCAATCCAGCGCCACGGCCTGTGCATGCTCGCGCGTGGCGGCAAACACCAGGTCCGGCCAGCGCTCCTGGGTCAGCTGCAGGTTGACGCGGGTCGGGGCGAGGTAGACCAGTTCGCCAGCGGCATCGATGGACAGGTTGGTCGCGGCTTTTTCGCGGAATTCCTCGAGCTTCTTGCCGCTGCCGCGCACCCAGCGCGCAACCGACACGCCGACCGGTTCAAAAAGCGCGTCCACGCTGTACTCGTCCTTCAGCCGGTAAGCGACGACGTCGAACTGCAACGTGCCGACGGCTCCCAGGATCAGGTCGTTGCTCATCATCGGGCGGAAGAACTGGGTGGCGCCTTCCTCCGACAATTGCGCAAGGCCCTTCTGCAATTGCTTGAGTTTCAGCGGGTCGCGCAGCCGGGCGCGGCGGAATAGTTCGGGCGCGAAATTCGGGATGCCGGTGAAGGCGACGCTTTCGCCGCTGGTGAAGGTGTCACCAATGGATATGGTGCCGTGGTTGTGCAGGCCGATGACATCTCCAGGATAGGCGGTTTCGACAATCTCGCGGTCGCTGGCCATGAAGGTCAATGCATTGGCCAGCTTCACATCCTTGCCGCTGCGCACGTGGAAGGCTTTCATGCCGGCGTCGAAGCGTCCCGAGCACACGCGCAGGAAAGCTACGCGGTCGCGGTGCATCGGGTCCATGTTGGCCTGGATCTTGAACACGAATCCGGAGAATGCTTCTTCCTCAGGCCCGATGTCCCGGGCCGTGGTGCCGCGCGGCTTTGGCGACGGCGCGTGTTCGACGAAAAAATCGAGCAGCAGTTGCACGCCGAAATTGTTGACCGCCGAGCCAAAGAATACCGGCGTCTGCTGCCCAGCCAGGTAGCGCTGCAGGTCGAAGGGGTGCGACGCGCCTTCGACCAGTTCGAGTTCTTCGCGCAATTCGCGCAACATCTCGACACCGATGCGCGCTTCAAGCTGCGGGTCGTCGATCGATGCGAAGATGGTTGAATCCTGCCGCGTGAAATTGCGCCCGGCTTCAAACAAGTGCACCTCGCCCGTCAGCAGGTGCACTACGCCCTTCAGGCGCGAGCCCATGCCGACCGGCCACAGGATGGGCGCGCACTGAATGCCTAGCACGGACTCGACTTCATCGAGCAGGTCGATGGGCGAGCGGCCTTCGCGATCGAGCTTGTTGATGAAGGTCATGATAGGGGTATCGCGCAGCCGGCAGACATCCATCAGCTTGACCGTGCGTTCCTCCACGCCCTTCGCGCAATCGATCACCATCAACGCCGAGTCCACGGCGGTCAGCACGCGATAGGTGTCCTCGGAGAAGTCGGCATGGCCGGGGGTGTCGAGCAGGTTGATGATGCGGCCCTCGTAGGGGAACTGCATCACGCTCGATGTCACCGAGATGCCGCGTTCTTTTTCCATGGCCATCCAGTCGGAGGTGGCATGGCGCGCGGCCTTGCGTGATTTGACCGAGCCGGCCATCTGGATGGCGCCGCCGAACAGCAGCAGCTTTTCAGTCAGCGTGGTCTTGCCGGCGTCGGGATGGGAGACGATGGCGAAGGTTCGGCGGCGGCCGGTTTCATGGGCGTGGTCGGACATGGTCGGGCGCCGCGGTGGCGGCGCTGGCCTGCAGAAAAAAGAGGTGCGAATTATAGCAGGGCCGGCTGCGCGGCCCGAGGCGCCGACTCGCTCGCTGCGCGGCGCCGGCGGGCGCGCTGCGCACTACCCTATGGCTGCGCAGCGGCCACGCCGCGGCCGTGCAAATCCTTCGGCAGCGACAGGAAGCCGCCTGCGCTAACCATGCGGAACGGCACCGACATCAGGCGCATGCCGCGGTTGACCTGTACGCAGAAATGCAGGTGCGGACCCGTGGAGTAACCGGTGTTGCCACTGACGGCGATCTCCTGGCCCACGGTGACGCGCTGCCCGACGCGTACGTACACGCCGTTTTCCTTGAGGTGCGCGTAGATCGCCATGCTGCCGTCGTCATGCAGGATGCGCACCAGGTTGGCGCGCTCGCCAAAGCGCTCCTTGTTCAGACCAGCCTGGCTGAAGGCAGATTCCACCTGCATGACAACGCCATCGCGTGCGGCAAGCACGGGCGTGCCCACGTCCACGATGATGTCCACTGCGTACAGGTTCTGTTCGTCGGTATGCGAAAACCCGCCATGGAAGGTTTGACCAAGGTGCCAGCCGCTGTCCTCGTCGACCGGCAGCGCGTACACGACATCTTTGGCAAAGCCCGACGGATCGCCGGGCATCGCGGTCATGCCGACGCTGTAGCTGGACACCAGGCCAGCACCGG
>JAYSXN010000159.1:0-5621 GCA_043717405.1 Gammaproteobacteria bacterium | reverse complement strand
CGGCTCGTTTCGATTACGAGGTGCTGCTGTCCATCCTGACCGAGCGCTGCCACCCAGGGGTGCTCGTCGGCGCATCGTCCGCCGGCGAATTCACGCATGCGGCGCGGGGTTCCGGCACCGCCAGCGCGCTCGCGTTGCGTTCCGACTCGATCGCCTTCACCGCCAGCCTGGGGCACGACATCACCGTAGACAGCCGTGCGGCGGCGCGTGAACTGCTTTCCAACTTCAAGGGTATGTCGGCTGGACGGTATGCCTATCGCGCGGCACTGGTGATGACCGATGCGCTCGCGGGCCATGCAGAGGAGTTCGTGGATGAAATGACGGTGCGTACCTCCGGCCGATACCTGCTTGCCGGTGGTGGCGCGGGCGACGATGCCAACTTTTCGCGCACCCATGTTTTCATGGGCACCAAGTGCTACACCAACGCAGCGGTGGCGCTGGAGATTCTGTCCGACAAGCCGATCGGCGTCGGCGTTGGGCACGGTTGGGAGCCCGCCGGCGTGCCGCTGCGCGCGACCGAGGTGGACGGCATGCGCGTGATCGGCTTCAACGGCTTTCCCGCCGTGGAGGCCTTCGAAGAACACGCCGCTGCTACTGGCCAGCAGTTCGATCGCAGCAACCCCCTGCCCTTTTTCCTGCACAACATCCTTGGCGTGGACACCGGCAGCGGCTACCGGCTGCGCGTGCCGCTGGCCATCGGCGAGCACGGCTCCATCCACTGCGCGGCGGAAATCCCCGAGCAGGCAAAGGTGCGCATCATGGCTACCACGGCCGAGTCGGCCGCGATTGCGGCACGGCGCGCAACCACTGCTGCCGTTGCCGCGCTCGGTGATTCCAAGCCGGGCGCTGCCTTGTTTTTTGATTGCGTCGCCACCCGCTTGCGCTTGGGTGAGGACTTCGGCCATGAATTGGGCATGGTCGCCGACTCGCTGCTCGGCGCGCCTTTCGTGGGCTGCAATACCTATGGGCAGATTGCCCGCTCGGATACCCAGTTCAGCGGATTCCATAACTGTACGGCCGTCGTGCTCGCGCTGCCTGCCTGACTGATGCGCGCCGCGGACCTGCTCGAGCGCGTTGCCGCGATGGCCGAGGTCAGTGACCGGGCTGGCGCGGCGCGCGACCTCGCGGTAGCGCTCGGCGCGCAGGACATGCTGGTGTTCCTGCACGATGAGGACACCGACACGATGATGCCGGCGACGGGGTGGCGCAAGACTTTGCCAGGCGGGGCGCAATGGCGGCAACTGCTGGCGCACTGTCGCAAAGTGGGTGTGCACCGCGGCAGCGTGCCATGGGAGACCGACAACGCCAATCTCCAGGTCGTTGGCTGCGCCGCCGATGGACTGGCCATCGTCCTGGTTGGAGGCGTGGTCGCCGATGAGGATGCAAGCCTGCTCTGCTCGATGTCGCCGCTGCTGCGCGCCACGCTGCTTGCGCAACAACGGCTTGCCGCCAGCACCGGCGAGCTGGAAGCGGCGCGGTCCGAGATTCGCCAGGCGACAACCCTGATGAAGTCGCTCGACGAGACCCGCGCACAACTCGACCGATCGCTATTGGAACTGGACTGGCAAGCGCGGTCGCTGGAACAGGCGCGCGGTCGCGCCGAACAGGCCACCCGCTCGAAGGACGAATTCATGGCCATGCTGGGCCATGAGTTGCGCAATCCGTTGGCGCCGATCAAGACCGCGCTGGACTTGTTGAAGCTGCGCGGCATCTGGTCGCCGGAACACGACGTCATGCAGCGCCAGGTCAGCCACATGATCCGCCTGGTTGAGGACCTGCTGGACGTGTCGCGCATTGCCGGTGGCAAGCTGACCCTGGAACGCGTGCCGACTGAAATTTCGGCGGTGCTCACCCGTGCGCTGGAAACGGCCGCACCACTGATCGACCAGCGCCGGCAGAAGGTGGACGTCGATGTTGCTGCTGGACTGCGCGTGTGTGGCGATCCGGCGCGGCTAGCCCAGGTGTTTGCCAACTTGTTGACCAATGCGTCCAAGTACAGCGACCCCGATTGCCCGATAGACATCATCGCCCGGCGCGACGGTGCGCTCATCAAGGTGAGCGTGCGTGATCGCGGCATAGGCATCGAGCCGGCGATGCTGGACGACGTGTTTGCCCTCTTCCACCAGCAAGGCCGTGGCCTGGATCGTGCGCAAGGCGGCCTCGGCCTTGGTCTGGCAATTGTCCGCAACCTGGTGGCCTTGCATGATGGCCATGTGCAGGCCGTCAGCCAGGGCCCTGGGCATGGCAGCACCTTCCTCGTCGAACTGCCCGCGCTCGACGCCACCGATGAAACGTTGCAAAGCGCTCCGTCCCAACCGGGCAGCACTGCCGGCAACGCCAAATGGAACATCCTGCTGGTGGATGACAATGTCGATGCGCTGCAGACACTCGCGCTTACCTTTCGCAGCCTCGGCCATGAAGTCAGGACTGCCGAGGATGCCTTCCAGGCGCTGACGATGGCAGATCAGTTCCATCCGGACGTGGCCGTGCTGGACATCGGGCTGCCGGTAATGGACGGCTACGAACTGGCAGACAAGCTGCGCAAGCGCGGCGGGAGACCTTTCCCGATGGTCGCGTTGACCGGCTATGGCCAGCCGGAAGACCGCGCGCGCGCGCGGATCGCAGGGTTTGCCGAACATCTGGTCAAGCCGGTGGACTTCGGGCAGTTGCTCCTGGCCCTCGAACGCTCGGTTGCGGTGCCTGGCTGAGCCTGGCTTGGGCATGGCGGTCCATAATCGGCAATGACCGACATCGTCCTGACCACCCTCAACGCCCGCTACGCACATGCCTCGCTCGGCCTGCGTTACCTGCGCGCGAACCTGGGCGAGCTGCATGACCATTCCCTTCTGCGCGAGTTCGTGATCGGGCAAAAAACCGAGGAGATGGTGGAAAAACTGCTGGCCGACCGGCCCAGGGTCATCGGCGTCGGGGTATACATCTGGAACGTGGAGGAATGCACGCGCCTGGTCGCGCAGCTGAAGACCCTGGCACCGGAAATCCTGATCGTCCTCGGTGGCCCGGAGGTAAGTCACGAAACCGATCAGCAGCGAATTTGCGAGCTTGCCGATTACGTCATCACCGGCTGTGGCGACACCAGCTTTGCGGCCTTGTGCAGGTCATTGCTGCGCGGGGAACGCCCGTCGGCAAAAATCATTGCCGGTGTGCAGGCGCCGTTGGCGGCAATTGCGCTGCCCTACGGTGAGTTCACCGAGGAGGACGTGGCGCAACGGCACCTATATGTGGAAGCTTCGCGCGGCTGCCCGTTCAAGTGCGAATTCTGCCTGTCCGCGCTGGACAAGACCGCATGGCCATTTGAATTGGGCCCCTTCCTTGGCGCGCTGGAAACCCTTTACCAGCGCGGCGCACGCACGTTCAAGTTCGTCGATCGCACCTTCAACCTGAAGGTCGACACGTCGTTGGCGATCCTTGATTTTTTCCTCGCCAAACTCCAGCTCGCGCCGCAGGACCCGGTGTTCGCGCATTTCGAATTGATACCGGACCACTTGCCGGACAAACTCAAGCAGGCCATCGCCCGGTTTCCGGAAGGCACGTTGCAATTCGAGATCGGTATCCAGACCTTTGCCGTAGACGTGCAGGCGCGGGTTTCGCGCCGCCAGAAAAACGATGTTGCCAGCGCCAATATCCGGTGGCTGCGCGAACATTCCACCGCGCACCTGCATGTCGACCTGATCGCCGGCTTGCCGGGCGAGGACATCGCATCGTTCGCCAGCGGCTTCAACAAGCTGGTGCAATTGGCGCCGCATGAAATCCAGTTCGGCATCCTCAAGCGCCTGCGCGGTGCGCCGATTGCGCGGCACACGCTCGAGCATGGGCTGAGGTTCAATCCGGATCCGCCGTACAACATCATGGCCACCGACGTGATTGACTTCGCAACGATGCAACGGCTCTCGCGCTTCTCGCGCTATTGGGACATCGTTGCCAATTCCGGCCGCTTCAAGCAGGCACTGCCTTTGCTGCTTGGCGATGATGCGTTTGCCAACTTCCTGGCTTTCAGCGACTGGCTGTATACCACCACGGGCAAGACCCACGCCATCGCGCACGAGCGAATGGTGGCCTTCCTGCACGGCTACCTCGTGGCGCAGCCGGGTGCGGACACCGCGCAGGTCAGCGCAACACTGGTCGCGGATTACCGAGCCACCGGCGGACGCACGCATTTCGACTTCGAAGCGCCTGGCGGGCCGCGCCCCTTGCCCAAGCCGCGCAGGGCAGGCAAGGCAACACCCGTCCGCCAGTCACGGCATCTCGGTAGCGAGGAAGCCCTGCGCTAAGCGGCTTGTAGCTCGCTCGCCTGCGGCTCACCCCGACAGTGTTATAAGACTTTTCCCAGCCTGGAGACCGTCATGAAGACACTGCTCAAACCTGCCCTGCTCGCCACCGGCCTGGCTATCGCCGCCGCCTCGGTGACCCCGTGCCTTGCGTCGCTCGACGTGGGCGCCAAGGCGCCGGCCTTCGCCGCGTCCGCTTACCTTGCCGGCCAGCCGTTCAATTTCAAGCTGGCCGATGCCTTGAAAAAAGGGCCGGTAGTCGTCTATTTTTTCCCGGCGCCGCATACCTCCGGCTGCAACGTCGAAGCGCACCTGTTTTCGGAAGCCATTGATCAATTCAAGGCTGAGGGAGCGTCGGTGATTGGCGTCACCGCCGGCAACCTGGAGCAGCTTGCCGCGTTTTCAAAAGAAACCGAGTACTGCGGCGGCAAGTTCCCGGTCGCTGCCGACCCAGGCGCGAAGATTGCGAAAAAATATGACGCGCTGCTGATGTTGAAGCCTGGCTGGTCCAATCGCACGTCGTATGTGATTTCGCAACAGGGCAAGATCGTGCACGTGTTTTCCGACCTGAGCCCGCAGCAGCACGTCAAGCAAAGTCTCGACGCGCTGAAAGCACTCAGCCCGGCGGCGGCGCACCCGGCACCATCACCGTCCAGTTGATTCGCAAACGGTCTAGCCTCTAGTCGAAGCTGACCTTCGCCAGGTTTGAATTCTTCACCCGCGCCAGCACCTGGGCCATCGCCTGGTATTCGGAGTTCGGATCAGCGGCAATGACAATGGCCGCTTGTTGCGACGCATCCACGACGCCTGAGGCGGAAATTCCTCGGGCGCCTTCGGCCTGCAGCAGAGCCTGTAGCTGGCCTAGCGATCTGGCTTCGCCATTCCAGTAGAGGATGCCGCTGGCGTCGATGCGGATGCGCACCGGATCCGGCGGCGTGGTCTTGCTGACCGGTGGCTGTCCGTGGCCGATGTCCATCTGCAATGGATACGACAATGCCGGCACAGTGACCATGAAGATGATCAGCAACACGAGCATCACGTCCACCAGCGGAGTGACGTTCATATCGGCCATTTGATTGCCGGACGTGGAAGAAAAGGACATGGCCATTCTCCTTGGGTGCGGCGTCCGGGACCGGGCGCTTGGGTCTAAGGCATCCCCCGGCTCGAACAAACCTCGAGCACGCACTTCCGCAGCCAGCGATGCGCCGGGTCGGCGTCGAGCCGCGGATGCCACAACATCGACACCGTGAACTCCTGCAGCGCAAGCGGAATGGTGAACGTGTGCATGCCGTCGCGCAGGTTGCCGCTGTGCCGTTTTGGGACGCTCGCCACCAG
>JAYSXN010000158.1:0-5622 GCA_043717405.1 Gammaproteobacteria bacterium | reverse complement strand
CCGGATATGCACGGCTGGACGCGAGGCTGCGCTTGCCTCTGGCGCATGGCTGGATTGCCGAGCTGCGCCTGGAAAACGTGCTCGACCGGCGCTATGCGCTGGTCGAGGGTTACAACACACCCGGCCGCAGCGGCGTGCTGAGCGTGCGCTGGGACGCCGATTGATTCAGCTAGGCAGTGCTCGGCGCTGCCCCTAGTCGCATCGCCGGGCTGCGCCTAGAATCGAGGCGTAGGGATGTCTCGGGAGGGGCCACATGTCCGTACTCACCAGTCATTCGCATGTGCTGCCCGCTCTGTCGACCCAAACCCTGCCGCGCCATGTTCGCGAACTGCTGCGCGGCGTGCTCAAGCTGGTTTCCGACGAGCTCGAGCGCGGGCTGAACGCCTCGATCCGGGACTTCGAGCAGCACCTGCACCGACAGGTGGATCGCCTGATGGACAAAGCGGTGCGCGAGCGCTGGTTGACAGCGCAGGACACCCTGGTGCGCTCGCGTCCCGAATTGCTCGCGCATTTTCTGGGCGCACTTGAAGCTGAACTCGCCAGCCTGCACGAGCCGCAGATCATCCGCGGACATCTGCAGACGCGCTACCGTCCTGGTGGTGAACTGGCGCTGGTCAACGATGTGGAGATCGAGGAAACCAGCGCGCTCACCGATGCGGCTACGCGCGCCGAGCTGCAGAACAGCCTGCAACTGTTCCTGCTCGGGCAGCGCTTCGGGGTGCTGGCGGGGCGGCCTGCATTCGATGTCGAAACCCTCCCCGTCGGCCCGCAGGCGCTGTGCCGCTCGATCCGCTACGCCCACGAGCGGCTTGGGCTGGACAACACCATCCGGGTGATGTTCTACCGCTCGTTTGAACGCCAGGTCATGCCTACCTACGGCACGCTGGTTGAAACTATCAACATCGATCTCGCTCGCAACGGCGTGTTGCGTAACCTGCAGTACGTGCCGGTCCGCGCCCGTCGCGTCGAACAAAAAGTCGCCGAAAGTGCCGCCGAGTCGGGTAATCGCGGCGCAAAGGTCGAGGGACAACAAGGCACCCTTGCCGAACTGCGCACACGTTCAGTCAGCGAAGCGGCCCTGCACACTGGCTCGGGAGCGGCGCCGACAAACCCGGCCAGCCGCCAGGCGGCCGACCTCCTGGCCGCGCTCGCCGCGGCATCGCGCAACGAATCGGCGCCACCCGAGCGCGCCTTCAGCCTGCTCCAGCAACTGCTGGCCGGCCGCCGGCAGCTGCTAGGCAAGCTAAGTCCCGACCGCAGCCGCGTGGGGCGGGAACCACCGCGCGTGGTCAGCACCAATGACCTGCAGGAAGCCTTATCGGCGATGCAATCACGGCCGATAGCGCCGCTGGTCAGCCAAGGCCGCTCACAGCCGCGAAACATTGGCCATCTCAAGCAGGACATGCTAGCGATGTTGCGCCGCGCCTCGCCCAACCAGGAGGCGCCCGCTCTTGCCGACGAGCACAACGATGCGCTCGACCTGATGTCTATGCTCTACGACAGCCTGATGAAGGATCTCAAACCGGACAGCCACGCCGCGGCGCTGGTTTCCAAACTGCAGGTGCCGCTCATGCGTGTCGCCTTGCAGGACAAGACGCTATTCACCCGGCACGAACACCCGGCCCGGCAGATGCTCAACGCCCTGGCCGAAAGCAGTAGCCAGTGGCTGGGCGAGGATGGCGACGATGCGGGGCTGCTCAACCAGATGAATTCGCTCGTTGATCGCGCCGTGTCGGGCTACCAGGGTGATCCGGCGGTTTTTTCCAAAGTGCTCGAGGAACTCAATGGCCACTTGCAGATGCTTTCGCGCAAGGCCGAGGCCGCCGAGCGCCGGCATGTCGAAGCGGCCCGTGGCAAGGAGAAGCTGACCCTCGCACGCGAGCACGCAACGCGCGCGGTCGAGGCGTTGATCAAGAGCCAGAAGCTGCCGCGCTTCACCCGCACCATGCTCAGCCAGGCCTGGGCCGACGTGATGGCGCTTACGTCGTTGCGCCAGGGCGCGGATTCGGAAGCTTGGCATGCACAACTCGCGGTCGCCGAACGCCTCATCCAGTTGTCCCAGCCCGATGAAGCCTCGGCGGTCGATTCGGAGTCTCGCATGCGCTTGCAACGCGAAATCGAGGACGGGCTGTCGAAGGTCGGTTACCAGGGCGAGGACGTGGAGGCCATAGCCACGCGCCTGGTACATCCGGATTCCCCGAGCAAGGATGAGGCCAGCAGTCGCACCGAGCTGACGATGCGCCTCAAGGCGCGCGCCCGACTGGGCGAGGACCTGAATGGCAGGAAGTCCAGGCACCTGGCGCTAACTTCAGCAGAAGAAGCGCAACTGCAACGGCTCAAGGACATCCCGCTGGGCACCTGGTTCGAGTTCGTCATCAACCCCAAGGGTGACCGTGTGCGCCGGCGCTTGTCCTGGCTGAGTGCGGCTACCGGCGAGGTCTTGTTCGTGAACCAGCGTGGCCAGAAAAATGCCGAGTACACGCTGGAATCCCTGGCCCGCCTGCTGGCGAAGGGACAGGTTGCCGTGCTCGAGGAAGACAAGACGAGCATGATCGACCACGCCTGGGAAAACGTGCTGAACTCGCTTCGGTCCTTTGCGGTGCCGGCGGCGGACGCCGCGGTGAAGTCGCCATGAATGAATATCGCCGGGCGAAGCGGCGCAAGGTGGACCGGGGCATCGAGGTCCTGGACACGATGACCGAGCGTGTCATCGGGCACATCAGCGACCTGTCGGAGACCGGCATGCTGCTGATCCTGCACGAGCCACTCGTGAGCGACGCGCTGTACCAGTTTCGCTTCAAGCTACCGGACTTCTACGGCAGCCAGCACTCCCTTGACATTGGCGCGCACGAGCTCTGGTCGGACCCGGCCGCGGCCCCCGGCCAGGTGTGGACCGGGCTGCGCTTCATCGACGTTTCGGCCCCGGACCTGTTGTTCCTGCGCGCGTGGGTGAGCGCACCCGGCAGCGAACACGTCTAGGATCGGAAGCAGGCAGCAAGCTCCGGCTTGTGCACGAAGAATCCCTGCGCATAGTCCACGCGCGCCTCGCGCAGTATCGCCAGCGCACGGTCGTCGCCGACCCACTCGGCAATTACCTTCAAGCCAAGCTGGTGGCCGATGTCAGTCACCGCCCGCACGATCGAATTGCTGATCGGATCGGTCTCGATGTTGCGGATGAAGCTGCCGTCGATTTTCACGTAATCCACGGGCAGGTTCGTGCGTGGCCTGGTAGGAGAGCATCTCGTTGAGGTCACGCAGTTCGCTGATGTCGGTCGCTACCGCGAGCAGGTGGGGCCTGCCGTCAAGCTCGATGCGCGACACCGAAAGCGACGCCCAGAAAGGACTGTATGCAGCCCCCGCGCAGCGTACCGAGGCGTTGCGCAGCGGTAGGCCAAGATCAACCACGTCGCGCATCTGGCCGGTCAGCGAGGGGCTGCCGAAGACCTGGAACAGCGGTTGCTCCACTTCGCTGGCGTCAGGCAGTTGCAGGCGGGTGCGCGCCGACTGGTTGGCGTAGACCAGGCGCCCGTCGGTGCTTGCCAGCAATACCAGCGTGGGCAGCAATTGGTTGAGCGCGCGGAAACGCGCCTCGCTGTCGCGGTATTGGGCGGACATGTAATGGATGTCGCGCCCAAAGCGGTGGTCCAGCGCGGCCGGCGCACCGGCCGCGCGCGTGGTCATGGTCGAGGCGAATAGCGGCCAGCGCTGTCCGTCGGTCACGTCGAGCACGCGGACATCCATGGACTCGCGCGTATCCGGTGGCAGCGAGCGCTCGATCAAGCCGCCCACGCGGAACGAGGCCCCCACTGAACCGATGAAACGCCGTCGGCGTTCGGCCTGGTCACGCGGCGGCAGCCCCGGCGAATAAGCCGGCAAGCGAATGGTCACGCCGTCCTTCGCGCCGGGCAGGCCATGGCGCTGGATCAGCGTGAAAGCCGCCGACAGCGCCGGCTGGTCGGAACCGCGGGAGCGCCGCAGCCCCAGCAGATTGGCCGGTTGCGACGCGATATCGAGCCCGTACACCCGCTCATTGCCGGCGCGCGGCGCCACCATCGTGGTGATGAAATGTTCGCGGGGAAGCCCGCGCTCATCAGGCAGCAGTTGTCGGCCGGACAACGCGATCGCCTGCAGGCTGGGAAACAATTGGCGCGGATGCAAATTGGAATAGATGCTGTCAAATTCCCCGGGCGTGACCTCGTCGGAGGCCAGGAACAGCGCTTGCACCGAGCGCACCAGCAGGCCGCAGCTCTTCAGCTGGATCTCGACGGCATCGAAGCTGCGCTCGGCCCTTCGCTCCAGCTGCACGCGCTCCGAGTAAGCCAGCGCCGTGTGGTGCATCCAGGTCGCCAGCAAGGCAAGCGCCAGGCCCACCAGGAACGCCGCCAGGCTCCATAGCCAGGCCGGCTGCCCCAGCAATCTTTCTTCATTGCGCCGCTTGCCCGTCATAAATTCCTGAACTCAGCGCGCGATGAGGCAGAATTGTCCGCTCGTCCCCCGTGAAGCCAATGCCATGCCGTTTTTTCCATCACTTTCTCTTTACCCCGGACATCTGGCAACAATCAAGTCGCGTGCCGATGCCGCGCTGGAAAAAGCAGGCTTCGACCATTTGCTGGTCGCCTCGGGCGTCGAGAAGATGCGCTTCCTCGATGACATGCCCTATCCGTTCAAGGTCAACCCGCAGTTCAAGCATTGGCTGCCGCTGACCCGGCACCCGCATTGCTGGATTGCCTACTCCCCGGGCAGCAAGCCGGTACTCATCTATTACCAGCCCGACGACTATTGGCACGTACCCCCCGCCCCGCCGCAGGGTGATTGGGTCGAACATTTCGACATCCGCGTGATCGATGCCCCCGAGCAGGCTGCGGGGCACCTCCCCGGCAGCGGCAGAATCGCCATCATCGGCGAGGACGATGCCGCCCTGCCCGGCTTCCTACCCAACAACCCGAAAGTGCTGCTGGACTTCCTGCATTTCCAGCGCGCGTTCAAGACGCCATACGAGCTGGCATTGATGCGGCAAGCGCAACTCAAGGGAGTGCGCGGGCATGTCGCCGCGCGCCAGGCCTTCCTCGACGGCCAATCCGAGGCGTCGATCAATGCGGCATTCCTGCGCGCCGCCGGCCATACCGACTCCGACGTGCCATACAGCACCATCGTTGCGCTCAACGAAAGCGCCGCGACCTTGCACTACCAATACAAGAACTTCGAGGCCCCGGCGCAGCAGCGCTCGCTGCTGATCGACGCGGGCGCCGAAGTCGACGGCTATGCCTCCGACATCACCCGCACCTGGGGCAACGGTGACGCCGAGTTTGCCGACCTGGTCAGCGCGCTCGACCATGAACAACGCGATCTGTGCGCCCAGGTACGCACGGGCGTCGATTACCGGCAGCTGCACCTTGATTGCTGCCTGCGCATCGGCAGCGTCTTGCGGGCGCTTGAGATTGTCGACATGGACCCGGGCAACATGCTGGAGACCGGCGTCACCACCACGTTCTTCCCGCATGGACTCGGCCACCCGATCGGCCTGCAGGTGCATGATGTGTCCGGCTTCAGTGACATCGACGGCGCGCTGATCCCGCGTCCGCCCGGCCATCCGTTCCTGCGCATGACGCGCACGTTGGCGCC
>JAYSXN010000157.1:0-5639 GCA_043717405.1 Gammaproteobacteria bacterium | reverse complement strand
AGTCACACTGGCCACCTCAAACGGACACTGCACCGATTGTGATCGGTCTGCCGGCGCCGGCAAAGTGATGCTCGGGGATTTCCCGATGCTTTACAGGCAGTTATGACGCGCTCGACGGCCTGCTTGAAGCGTCGCTGCCTTTCGTACCATCCGGTCGCCCTCACCGCCTCTTCCGCGGCATCCGGGTGAATGCGGATTGTCCGCATCAGTTGGGCACAAATTGCTGCCGCATTTTGCGGACCAACTCAGCTGGATTGATTGATCCGATAGCACCGTCGTCGATCTGCTGGAGTCGTCGCAATACCTCAGCATCCCACGCTTCGGCCACGCCGGCATCCGGACTTCCATCCAGACTGGATACCAGATCGTGGGCGAGTTCGGCGCGTTCCGATTCGCTGAGCTCCAGCGCCTTGCTGCGAAGTTGGACCAATGCCGCGCTTTTCATGTGTCGTCCTCTAGCGTCGGAGCCGCGATGCAGCTTGCCATGAAAGGCTACTGCAGCAGCGGAGCGCTGTCATCCCATTTTGCGCCGGTTTCGGAGTCAGCAAAAGTCTGAATCCTCTGTCAGCCAATCAGCAACGGCCCAGCCCACCGGTTATGCTTCCCACCAGATCTACCGTCACAACCGCAGCCAGCCTCCCCAAGGTTTCATCAATGCTCGACAGCGCCACCAAACGCGGCATCGACGCCGCGCGCGACATCCTGGTCGGCAAGGTGCCGGACCCCAAGTCGCAAGGTCGAGCAGATCACCATCGCGCTGATCTACAAGTTCATGGACGACATGGATGCCGAGGCCGAGGAGCTGGGCGGCAAGCGCAAGTTCTTTACTGGCGACTACGCCCGCTACGGCTGGGCCAAGCTAATGAGTCCCGGCATTGGCGGCCATGAGTTGATCGGCCTGTATGGCGAAGGCATCGCCACCATGCCGCAGAACCCGGGCATCCCGGCGCTTTTCCGCGACATGTTCAAGAACGCCTACCTGCCCTATCGCGATCCGGAAACGCTGAAGAGCTTCCTCAAGATCATCAACGAGTTCCACTACGACCATAGCGAGCGCCTGGGCGATGCCTTGGCCAAGGACCACAGCAAGCTGACGCCTGACGAACGCGGACGGCTGGCCATCACCCCCGCCGCTTGCTAGCAAGCAGATTCGCTGACCCTCAAAAATAGGCAAGCCGCTCCACCGGGATTCGAGGAAATATTAACGCGACTCTGTCTGTGCTGACGAGGCTCAATGCTGCAACTCTCGCGTACTCGACTCGAGCACCTTCATCGACTCGGCATTCTTCCGCTTCCATTCCTCAAGCTGCTCGGGAGTCATCATCTCGTCTGCAGCGCCAATCTCAGCGATGACGGACTTCTGCGCAGAGCTAGCCGGCGGCGGAATGTAGCCGCTCAATGAACGAACAACCGGCTGCGTCGCAACGTGGGCTACTGGCTTGGCGGAAACGGCAGGAGCGGCGAGAGAACTACTCGGCAGTGGCTTAAGTCCGTGGCCAAGGCTCTCGATGCCTCGGTTGAACATGAAAAAGGCCAGCGCGATCAAGACCAGCGGCAGAAGCCCCTTCAGCAACAATACCCAGATGCCATACCGCGCAACGCGCGGCCGACGGCTGCCACCGATCTTGTTCAGCAGCGCGTCAACGGCTACGCCTGTGTATTTCTCCACAACCGGTTGCCAAGGGCGCTCCACCATCGGGATTCGACGCGGCTCCGGCATCAATGGCCCCAACCTCTGCCGCAAGCCTGCCCCATCGATCAGCTCAATGTTGCCAATCTTCGCCGCAGCTTCTCGCGCGTAGGCCGTGAATTCGCCGCTCGTGACCAGCACCGCGCCGCTGGCGCGCTCGGTAGCCATGACGCCAAGCAACTGATGTACGTCATTGTGCGGTACCTGCTTGGCGTTCCAGTGCTTGCACTGAACGACCACGTATTGGCCAGCCTGCTCGAAACGCCGCCACTGGCTGTAGCCCAGCAAGGGCTGCAGGGCACGAGCGCTCCAGTACTCGGCGTCATGTTCGTTGACCTGTTTCAATCCCTCGAACGTGTGCCCGGCAATGGTGACCTCGTTTTTTTCGGCATCATGCCAACTCTCATTCGAACGGCTTGAACGTCACCCGATACATGGCTCGATCCTACGCAATCTCAGCCAAAGCGATCCGCTCGGCAATACTGGTCGCCAGCGCTTGAAAATCCGCATACGCGCCTTGCACCGCATTGGCATGCGCGCCGATGGCGCCATCTGCCGATTTCAGGAAAAAAATAGGCTTGCGCGCTTCTTGAGCCAATGGCATCAGGCTGTTGTAGTTCTTCAACATGGCCAGGCAATAGGGGTCGGCCGCGATAGCTGGTGCGGCATTGGCGGCGAGTTGGTCACCGAGCACACTGCGCCGAAACTCCATGGGAATCTGGTCGAGCCAGCGGGTATAAGCCTGCACTGGGCGGCTCAGGCGCACTCCGTGGCGCAAGGCGATATATCCCACGGGCTGCATGTCGCCTGCGGGAAGATGGAAGTCGGGCTGCGGCCAGTTTTCCCGTCGCTTTGCCCAGCCTGTACGCCAGTCGCGCAATTTCGGGCCAAGATTGCGCAGGCCTTGCAATGAAAATAGGTCGGCGCCCAGCGGTACGACAACATGATTGCTGGCCAGCAGCACCGAGCGATTGATCGCGCCGAGGTTGGGCCCGACATCGAAAACGATCAGGTCGGCCTGGAAGCGAACTGCCGCTTCCTGCGCCATCCGCCAGAATGCGGTCAGGATACGGAACTGGCGCGCAAGGTTTTTATCGTCGAGCGACTTGCTCCAGGTTTCCGAAAGCTGATCCTCGAAGCCCGACAAAGCCAAATCGCCAGGGATCAATGCGAGCCGGTCAGTTATCGCCAGATAGTTGGCCGGGGTGAAATCGCCGACATCAAGTAGCGGACTAATGCTCTGGAAAACTGTGTTGGCGGTCTGGCCGTCTGCTTCCCAAAGCGCCGCCAGGCGATCCTCATCGAGAAAGGCCGCGGTCAGGTTGGCCTGCGCATCGAGATCGACAGTGAGAATGCGCCGGCCCTGCTCGGCGAGCATCCAGGACAAGTGATACACCAAAGACGTCTTGCCGACACCCCCCTTGTTGTTGAAGAAAGTGAGAACCGGAACAGTCATGCGGCGCTCCTGATGGTGACGAGTACATGCGTATCTCGCGGTTCGAATTCGGGTGGCGGATTGCCGTTCTCGTTCAACAACCGGCGGGCTGTTGCGATGCCTACACCGAAACGCTGAACATAACCAAGCACCTTCATGGCCTCGGCGAGGTTGGGATTGCGATAGTCGGTGACGCCCGGGCGACCGAAATTTTCGGTGGTCACCATGCCGAACGGACCGCCCGGATTGACGATTTCAATTCGGTCGCGGAACCAGGTGAAGCGGATCGGTGCGTAGGTACTCTCATAGGCCCGATGCATGACGGCGTTGCGGATCAGCTGCTGCAGCGCAGCCAGCGGGTAATCCCAGCGGCGCTTCTCGGTGGCGCCGGATTCAAGATCCACACGCGTGGAGATGTTGGCCTTGATTTTATCGTCGATGCGGGTCAGTACCTCGCCGAGCCGACCATCAATGGCGGCTTCATCGATGATGGGGGCATCGAGCTCATCGCCATCGAAGCGTAAAAACTGGATGTAGGCACTCGGAATCAAGTCGCGCGGCCGGTTTCCCAACACGAGGCTGGCAAGCACGGTAGGCAAAGCACTGTCGATCGAATCTATCATGCGGCAAGCACTGAGCCGTTCTTCATAGCTACGATTGTTCGCTTCCAACGTATCGGCCGAGAACGCCCCCGGCAGGTACTCGGACTCGAAGGTATTGCGGTTGAGGTCGGCCAAGGTGGCAAAGGACACCGGCTGCAGATCGAAGGGCAAATCCCGATAGCGAGGCCGCTCGTTGAGAATACGTTCGTCCTGGGCGCTGGCGATGCCGCGTCGGGGGCCAGTACGAATATAGGTTCGGCCCTTGTAACGGACCGGCGGGGCATCGGATGGCATCACGGTGATGACAGCGACCTCGCTACCAAGCAGCGTTCGCTTCTCGACCGACATGCTGGGCAGGGGTAGGATATTGCCGTCGCTGCGGATACTGGCGAGATTGAGCAATAGCTCATCGGTGATGGGCAAGCCGGCAGGTTGGCCATTGTCCTGGACGCCTATGAACGCGATGCCAGCCGCCTGATGTCCAGCAAGGTCATTGGCAAATGCGCAGATCGCTTGCCGAACGGTGTCCGGGGCATCCCCTTTGAAAGTTTCCTTTCGCTCCGCACGATCCGATTCCAGGTCCCACAGAAGCGCTTCGAGCTCGTGATCGTTCAATCGCATTTGCGTGCAACCCTTTACCTAAGTGACCAGCGTAGCGAAAACAGCGCCGCTAGACGGGTATTTTGCGCCAATTTTGACTCCGTTCCTTTTCGGCATCATGCCGTAGCACCCGTTGTCTGTTCGGGCTGCTCGCCGAAAATATCGATATACGCCTGATAACGGAACACGCGGTTGCGTCGATAGCCGGTCGCTTCGACCAGGATACCCAGCCCGACCAGGCGGGCGACCAGATTGTTGGCGGCGGTATAGGTGCTTCCAGTAAGAGCTTGCACCTCGGCCACTGACAGGATCGGCCGCTGGTACAAATGCTCCAACACGCGGTGGCCATTGGCAGCGGCGCGGCCGAGACCGACGGTGACTGCGGCGCGGTGGTTCTCGCGCAGGGCCAGAATGCGGCGGGCGGTTTCAGTGGCTTCGAGACTGACGCTGGCGATGCCACGCAGGAAAAAGGCCAGCCAGCCCTCCCAGTCGCCGCGGTCGCGCACGGTCTGCAGGCGTTCGTAATATTCGGCGCGGTGCTGCTTGAAGAAGTGCGAGAGATAGAGCACGGGTTTGAGCAGGATTTCGCGCTGGCAGAGCAGGAAGGTGATCAGCAGTCGACCGACGCGACCGTTGCCGTCCAGAAACGGATGGATGGTTTCGAACTGGGCGTGGGCCAGACCGATCTGGATGAGTTGGGGCAAGTCGCTGCCCGAATGCAGGAAGCTTTCAAGCGCGCCCAGTATCTCGGGTACCTCGTGCGGCGGTGGCGGCACGAAGGTGGCGTCCTTGAGCGTGCAGCCGGCGGGGCCGATCCAGTTTTGCGAACGCCGCAACGCGCCGGGTGTGAGGCGCGCACCGCGTACGCCCTGCAGCAGACGTTCGTGGATTTCCTTGATCAAACGCACGGAGACCGGCAGTTCATGCAGCCGGTCGAGACCGTGGTTCATGGCGGCGACGTAATTGATTACTTCATCGACATCGCGGGGGCGATCGGGTGACAGAATGTGCGCTTCGGCCGCGAGCAAGTCCTGCAAGGAGCTTTGCGTACCCTCGATCTGACTGGACAGCACGGCTTCTTTTCGGACATACATGAAGACAAACAGATCGGGATTAGGCAGGGTCTGGATTGACCCGTCCAGGCGACCTAGGGCGCGGTCAGCCGCCGATAGCAGCGCCTGGAGCTGGCCCGCCAGAACCACGGGCGGAACCGGCGGCAAGGGTGCCGGGTAGAAGGCGCGATAGCCCGTCGGCTGGGCAATATAGCGTCCCGCGCGGTGCTGAGACTCGCGGCTGGTGTCCGGCGTGCTCA
>JAYSXN010000156.1:0-5643 GCA_043717405.1 Gammaproteobacteria bacterium | reverse complement strand
CTGACGACGCGCGCCGCTATCGCGAGGACGCCGAGGTCAAGGAAGGCTGGTCGCGCGAGCCGTTCCTGCGCTTGCGCACCTTCCTGACCGCGGAAGGTTTCTGGAACGAGAAAATGGAAAGCGACTGGAAGGAGGAATGCAACCGCCTGTCCGACATCGAGGTCAACGCCTATCTCGAAACCAAGGCGCAGCCGGTGGAGGCCATGTTCGATTTCCTGTATGGCGAGATGCCGCATGACGTCGCCGCGCAACGCGCCGAAGCGCTTAAGTGGGAGCAGCGCTGATGGCTGCCATTACCCTGATCGAAGCGATTACCCAGGCGCTGGCCTGGGAACTGAAACATGACGAGGCGGTAGTCGTGCTCGGCGAGGACGTCGGCGTCAACGGCGGCGTCTTCCGCGCCACCGCCGGCCTGCAGGCCTCGTTCGGCGCGCACCGCGTCATCGATACACCGCTGGATGAAACCACCATCGCCGGTCTGACCGTCGGCATGGCCACGCAAGGCATGAAACCCATTGCCGAAGCGCAGTTCGACGGCTTCATGTATCCGATGGTCGACCACATCATCTGTCATGCCGCGCGCTTCCGTTACCGCACGCGCGGACGCATGCACTGCCCGATGGTGCTGCGCGTGCCCTGGGGCGGCGGCATCCGCGCGCCGGAACATCATTCCGAAGCGAACGAAGCTATCTTCACCAACGTGCCGGGCTTGCGCGTGGTGATGCCGTCGTCGCCGCAGCGCGCTTATGGCTTGCTGCTCGCGGCAATCCGCGATCCCGACCCGGTGATCTTCTTCGAACCCAAGCGCATCTATCGCCAGTACAAGGAAGAAGTGGCCGACGACGGCGAGGCCTTGCCGCTGGACGTGTGCTTCGTGTTGCGCGACGGCAGCGACGTGACCCTGGTGACCTGGGGCGCGCAGGTTAAGGAAACACTGGAAGCCGCCGAAGCACTCGCCGCCGAAGGCATCAGCGCCGAAGTCATCGACGTAGCGACGCTGAAGCCGCTCGACTTCGACACCATCCACGAATCGGTGAAGAAGACCGGGCGCTGCGTGATCGTGCACGAGGCGCCGCGTACCGCGGGCTTCGGCGCCGAAGTGGCGGCGCAACTGGCCGAGAAAGCCATGTTCGACCTGGTCGCGCCGGTCGAGCGCGTCACCGGTTACGACACGCACATTCCCCTGTTCCGGCTGGAGATGAAATACCTGCCGAGCATGGACAAGATCATCGCCGCCGCCAAACGCACTTTGGCCAGCAGCTGAGCCGTCACGGAGAAACACGCGCATGGCAACGAACAAGACGTTTTTCCTGCCCGACCTCGGCGAAGGCCTGCCTGATGCCGAGATCGTCGAATGGATGGTGAAAGTCGGCGACACGGTCCGGCTCGACGAGCCGCTGGTCTCGATGGAAACCGCGAAAGCCGTAGTCGAATTGCCTTCGCCCTACTCCGGCAAGGTGCTGCGCGTCGCCGGCGGCCCGGGCGACGTGATCACTACCGGCGCCTGGCTGGTGGAAATGGAACTGGACGCGTCACTGCCACAGCGCGCTGAAGCCGCCGACACCGGTCACGCGCACGGCAGCGGCCATGCGCCACCGCCGATGCCCGCCGCGCAAGCGGCCGCAGCGGTAGTGGACGGACCTGAGGCGCCGACCGGCGCGGAAGCCGTCACGCACAAAGCCGAACCGACTGAAGTGAAGCCAGCCGATGCCGGCACCGTGGTCGGCGCAATGCAGTCGAGCGATGCCATACGCAGCGAATCGGCGATCGCGATTGGCGGCGTGAAAGCGATGCCGGCGGTGCGTGCGCTGGCGAAGAAACTTGGTGTCGACCTGCTGCGCGTGAACGCGACCGGCGCCGAAGGAGTGGTCACGCTGGCCGATGTCAAGCGCGCGGCCGACGCGGGCAGCGCACGCGTGGGAAGTGGCGCTGCCTTTACCGCGCCGGTGGCCGCACGCGCCACCGCCGCAAGTCACGCGCCCATGCCGACAGCGAGCGCCCGGCCGCCAGCAGCACGCGCGGCAGTTGCTCAAAGCCAATCCATGCCGCGCGCCACCGCCGCCCTCGACAGCGACGAGCCCATCCGCGGCGTCCGTCGCAACATGGTCCGGGTGATGAGCCAGGCCCATGCCGAAGTGGTACCGACAACGCTGATGGACGATGCCGACCTGCATAGCTGGTCGCATGGCGAAGATATCATGGCGCGGCTGATCCGCGCGCTGGTGCACGCGGCCGCGGCCGAACCTGCGCTCA
The DNA here is from genome assembly GCA_043717405.1 of Gammaproteobacteria bacterium. Classification (GTDB taxonomy): domain Bacteria; phylum Pseudomonadota; class Gammaproteobacteria; order Xanthomonadales; family Xanthomonadaceae; genus Arenimonas. The sequence continues at coordinate 3,390 of JAYSXN010000156.1, read as the reverse complement.
ACTCCTGGCTCAACGCCAAGGAAGGCACGCTACGCAGGCATTCGCGGGTTGATGTCGGCATCGCGGTGGATTCGCCGGAAGGATTGTTCGTGCCGGCGCTACGCTCATGCGAGCAGCTGGATCCGGCGCAGGTGCGCGCAGAACTCAACCGCCTGCGCGATGGCGTCAAGCAGCGCAGCCTGCCGCCGGAAGACCTCACCGGCTACACGGTGATGCTGTCGAACTTCGGCGTGTTCGCAGGAAAATATGCAACGCCCATCGTGGTGCCGCCGTGCGTGTGCATCATCGGTGCCGGTCGCCTGCACCACGCGATCGTGCCCGTGCTCGGCGGCATGGAAACACATCGGATGATGCCGCTGTCGCTGACCTTCGATCACCGCGCGGTCACCGGCGGCGAAGCGGCGCGCTTCCTGCGCGTGCTGATCGACGACCTGCAGCGACCGCACTGAAAGAACGAGTCGGCCGCCGGCGTCGGCGGCCTGCGTTCTGCAAGTTCGGGTAACGCCAAACTCCTCGGGATAAACCATGTCACGTCGCCTGATCGGTTTCATGATCGATTGCCAGCATGCCGACCTGGGTGTTGCCAGCCAGTTCTGGAGCGGCGCCCTCGGGCTGCCGGTGCTGAACCCGGACGAAGGCGGCGACGGTCGCTACGCCGTGCTCGGGCCCGCGCCAGGTGGCTTCCATGTAGAAGTGCAATCGGTCAGCCATGAATCACGCGTGCACCTTGATATTGAAGCCGACGATATCGACGCGCAAGCAAGCGCCATCGAGGCGCTGGGGGCCACGCGCATCGGCAAGCCGCACGGTCGCTGGTGGGTCATGCAGGCGCCTACCGGGCATCGCTTCTGCATCGTTCGCCGGCGCGAGGCCACGCCGACTGCTGGCCCGCGGGTGGCAACGGGCGCATTAGCCCGCCAGCATCACAGCGCGCTCATAGCGCTGGTCATCGATTGCCAGGTGCCGGACCTGCAACCGGCAATGCGCTTCTGGAGCGCCGCGCTGCAACGCGCCGTCGCCAATCCGGACCAGGACGGCGACGGTCGCTACGCGGAACTCGAGTCAGCGCCCGGCGAACCCTTCATCCTGTTGCAGCGCGTCGAGCACGAGTCGCGAGTACACCTGGACATTGAAGCCGACGACCAGCAAGCAGAAGTGCAGCGCCTTGAGAACCTCGGCGCAACCCGGATCGAGTTCCGCAAGCGCTGGTGGATCATGCAAGCGCCAACCGGGCACCGCTTCTGCGTGGTGAGGCAGCAACCGCAGAAACCCGCCATCGCCCGCAACACCTGGCAGGGTCCGCAATTACCTTTGGCATGACGGGATTCGAGCAGGCGCGAGAGCTCAGCCGCCCGGGCCGGCAAGGCTAGCCAGCGCCCGCGCCACATCGTCGAGCACAATGCCATCGGCCAGTTCGCCGAGACGCTGGCCATCCTCCAGCAACGCACCGGCCTCAGCCTGCAGCGCTGGTTCGCCACCCGAGCGCAGCCCGGCGATGCGCTGCCCGGCCTCGCGCGCTGAAGCATGACTGATGCTCTGCAACAGCAGGCGGCCATCGGCATCGATCAGCTTGAAGTAAAAGCGCCCGTCGGCCTCGCGGTACTGCTTGAACGAAGAGCAGCGGCGATGCACCGTCGGCGCCGGCGCTGGCGCATCGACCGCGCCTTCGCGCAAGTCGCGCAGGCCCACGGCATGCCGCAGTTCCTGCAGGAAGGGAGTGGCGATCCGCCGCGCCTTCACCGCGCCCTCGTGCAGCACGGCCTCGATCTCGATCGGCCGCGCCATCAGGTCGGCATACTTGTCGCGCATCGGCGCGACCTGGAAATCGATCAGCTCGAACAGCTTTTGCTTGGCATCGCCCCAACCGATGCCTTCCTCGAACGCGCTACGCATCGCCTGCGTTTCAAGCGACGTGGCGAACGCCTGGTACAACTGGAACAGCGCCGAGCCTTCGGCAGCCTTTGCCTCGCCCGGCCCGCGCGAATCGGTGACCAGGCTGAAGATCAGCCGGCGCAATTCCTTCGGCGAAGCAAACAGCGGAATGGTGTTGTCGTAACTCTTGCTCATCTTGCGGCCGTCAAGACCCGGAAGCGTGGCCACGCTTTCATCGATCGATGCCTCGGGCAATACGAAGTGATCGCCGTAGATGTGGTTGAAGCGCGCGGCGAAATCCCGCGCCATCTCGATGTGCTGTACCTGGTCGCGGCCGACCGGCACTTTCCTTGCGCCAAACATCAATATGTCGGCGGCCATGAGCACCGGGTACATGAACAGTCCGGCGTTGACGCCGGCGTCGGCGTCCAGGGCTTCGGCGCTGTTGCGATCCACCGCGGCCTTGTAGGCATGCGCGCGATTGAGCAGGCCCTTGCCGGCGATGCAGGTCAGCAGCCAGGTCAGCTCGGTGATTTCCGGAATATCCGACTGCCGGTAGAACCAGACCGAATTCGGATCGAGCCCGGCTGCCAGCCAGGTTGCCGCGATTTCCAGCGTGGACCGTTGCACGCGCGCTGGATCGTGCACCTTGACCAACGCATGGTAGTCGGCCAGGAAATAGAAACTTTCAACGTCGGAGCGATGGCTGGCGGCGATCGCGGGACGGATTGCGCCTGCGTAATTTCCCAGGTGTGGTGTGCCGGACGTGGTGATGCCGGTAAGGACGCGCTGCTTGCTCATGGATGACGGGGGTGCCGGGGGATTCGCGGCCAAGTCTAGCCGTTAACCCCATCGCGCGGCATGCCGCGTTTGCCACTTCACCCAACACGGAAGATTGATCATGAAAAGAAAGCTTGCCGCACTGGCCCTGCTCGCGCTGTTGCCCCTGAGCGCCTGCGCCCATTCCGAGTCACTGCTCGACATGCGCGTGATCGACCTGGATTCCTCCACCACGCTCGAACCCGTCGAGCACGCCGGCCGGGATTACGTAGCCGGTCAGCCGGGGCATCGGTTCGCGGTCGCCCTGCACAACCGCACCGGCCAGCGCGTACTCGCGGTGTTGTCGGTCGACGGCGTCAACGCAATCAGTGGGCAGACCGCCGGCACCGGCCAGGGCGGCTATGTGCTCGAACCGTGGCAGGAAGTGGAAATCCACGGCTGGCGCAAGAGTTATTCCGACGTGGCCGAATTTTATTTCACCGACCTGCCCGACAGTTATGCCGGCCTCACCGGACGCCCGGACAATGTCGGCGTGATCGGCGTGGCGGCCTTCCGCGAACGCCAGCGCGCACCGATAGCCTACCAACCCGCCATCACCGACAGTGTCGCCAAGTCGAGCGCAGCCCGCGATTCGGGTGCATTGAGCCGGCTTGGCGAGGCCTCCGCGCCGATGGCTGAGCCACAGCAACTGGGCACCGGCCATGGCGAGCGCCGCTACGACCCAGTCAGCCAGACCGA
>JAYSXN010000155.1:0-1864 GCA_043717405.1 Gammaproteobacteria bacterium | reverse complement strand
GATGGCGGCGCTCGGCCCAGCGGCCGTTGCCATCCATGATGATGGCCAGGTGCCGTGGCTTGCGGATATCAGGCATGCGCGGTCCGGCTCAGACCGCCATCAGTTCCTGTTCCTTGGCCTTCACCGCATCATCGATGTCCTTGACGAACTTGTCGGTGAGCTTCTGGATTTCGTCTTCGCTGCGCCGCGCCTCATCCTCGGTCGCGTTTTTTTCCTTGAGCATTTCCTTCACCTGCTGGATGCCGTCGCGGCGTACCGCGCGAATGGCCACCTTGGCGGTTTCGCCTTCGTGGTGCACGTGCTTGGACAGGTCCTTGCGACGCTCCTCCGTCAGTGGCGGCAGGTTGATGCGGATCACCTGGCCGGCAGTGTTGGGCGTGAGGCCGAGGTCGGAGGCCATGATGGCTTTCTCGACGGCGGCAACCATGGGTTTTTCCCACGGCGTGATGGTCAGCGTGCGCGCGTCGGTCACGGTCACCGTCGCTACTTGCGACAGCGGCATTTCGGAGCCGTAGTAGTTGACCTTCAGGTGGTCGACGATGGCGGTGGTCGCTCGTCCCGTACGCAGCAGCGTGAGGTCATGCTTGAACGTATCAACGCACTTGCCCATCCGCGTCTGCGTGTCTTTCTTGATGTCGTTCAGCATGTCGTGCGGCTCCGCCGGTCAGCAATAATTTGATTATAGCGGCGCCACGGCTTCCGCGTCGGCATTGTCGAAGCGGGCGGCCTCAGTGGTGGGGCGCGTGGTCGTCGCGGTCGTGCTCGCAGCCCGGCCCCAGTTCAACTTGCACGGTGGCGTGGTTGATGCCGAAACGTGAGTCAAGTGCCTTTGCCACCTCGTCCAGGAAGGCATCATGGCCGTCCGCGCTGGCACGGATCACGTGCGCAGTCATGGCAATTTCAGCAGTGCCGATGGACCAGATGTGCAAGTGGTGCACCGCTTCCACCAGGGGCAGCGCTTCGAGATAGGCCTGCACCTGTTCCAGGTCGATGTGCGCCGGCACTGCATCCATGGCCTGCCTGAAGCTGTCGCGCAACAGGCCCCAACTCGTCAGCACGATGACCACCGCCACGATGCACGCAAGCGCCGGATCCAGCCAGCGCCAGCCCAACGTGAGCATGCCCAGCCCGGCAAGCACCGCGGCAAGCGAAACGCCGGCATCGGCCAGCAGGTGCAGGTAGGCGCCACGACGATTGAGGTCGCTGCCGTGCCCGGTGCGGAACAAGGCAGCGCTGCCGACGTTGACCAGGATGCCCAGGCCGGCAATCACCATGACCACGCCGCCTGGCACGGCCGGCGGCAGCGCCAGGCGGCGCAGCGATTCTTCCATCAATGCCCCGGCAAAGGCGACCAGCAACAGCGCATTGGCCAGGGGCGACAGTTGCGTTGCACGCCGCCAGCCGTACGTGTGCCGGGCCGTGGGTGCGCGCTGGGCAAGCACCGCTGCGCCCCAGGCCAGGGCCAGCCCGAGCGCGTCGCCGAGATTGTGCAGCGCATCCGACAGCAGGGCCAGCGAGCCGGCGTGGAATCCGAATCCCGCCTCGACCGCGGTGTAGCCCAGGTTGACCAGCATGGCCGCGGCGAAGGCCCCGCTCGCGCGCGGATGCGGATGTTCGTGCGTATGCATGCGCCCTGGGCTCAGGCGCCGCCGTGCACCAGCGTGCCCAGCGCTTCGCCGCGCAAGATGCGCATGAGCGCGCCGGGTTGCATCATGTCGTAGATGCGCAAGGGGATGCGGTTGTCGCGGCACAGCGCAAAGGCCGCGGTGTCCATCACCTGCAGGTTGCGGGCGATGACCTCGTCGTAGTTGAGTTCATCGAAACGGATCGCGTTGGGAAACTTCTTCGGGTCCGCGTCATAGAT
>JAYSXN010000154.1:0-5666 GCA_043717405.1 Gammaproteobacteria bacterium | reverse complement strand
TAACGGTTATGGGCTGCGGACTTCAGGGACCGCAGGCTTGATTAGCATATTTGTACCGAACCCGCTTGCCAAGTGCATGGCTGAAAATTGGCGTTTGCGGTTCATAAAAAAACCGCCGGGGTAAGCCGGCGGTTGAGTGTCGCAAACAAGCGTGAGCCGAAAGGCTTACTTCTTGTCTTCAGCCTTCATGTCATCAGCCGGAGCCGAAGCAGCGTCGGCAGCCATGGCGGCCGAAGCATTGGCGTCGGCAGCAGCGTCGGTCGCGGTGGAAGCGGCGGCGTTGGCGGCAGCGGCAGCGTCGGTAGCCATGGCGGCGGAACCGTCAGCGGCGGTGCCGGCAGCGTCGGTGGCAGCGGTGCTGGCGTCAGCAGCAGCGTCGGTCGCGGTAGCGGCAGCGTCGGTCGCGGTGGCAGCGGCGTCGGTCGCGGTGGAAGCGGCGTCAGCGGAGGCGTCGGCAGCGGTGTCAGCCTGCTTCGAGCAAGCCGTCAGGGCGAGGCCAAGGGCCAGGGCGAGCAGGGTTTTGTTCAGGGACATGGGTAATTCCTTCGTCTAGACAAACAGGGATAAAAAAACGTGCACCCCGGGGCGCACGTGGCCCGCATCATGACAAATATTCAGCCAGAGTCAAGGACTTCGGCCCAGGCGCGGCGTCCTGCGCGCCGAAGCGTGAGCCGTTACGGCAATTCAATGGCAATGGCGGTTGCTTCGCCGCCACCGATGCACAATGCCGCCACGCCGCGCTTGCCGCCACTGCGCTGCAAGGCGTGCAACAGCGTGACGATCAGGCGCGCGCCACTGGCCCCGATCGGATGCCCGAGTGCGCAGGCGCCGCCGTGCAGGTTCAACTTGCCGTGCTCGATGTCCAGTTCCTTCATTGGCGCCATCGCCACGGTGGCGAAAGCTTCATTGACTTCGAACAAGTCGACATCAGCCACCGACCAGCCAGCCTTGGCCAGCACTTTCTGGATCGCCGCCACGGGCGCGGTGGTGAACCATTCCGGCGCCTGGGCGTGCGTTGCGTGCGCGACAATGCGCGCGAGCGACGTGACACCGCGGGCCTTGGCGATTTCAGAATCCATCAGCACCAGCGCAGCCGCGCCGTCGTTGATGCTCGAGGAACTTGCCGCGGTGATGGTGCCGTCCTTCTTGAATGCCGGCTTCAACGTCGGGATGCGGGCGATGTCGCAGCGCCCCGGCTGCTCGTCGGTGTCGACGATGACATCGCCCTTGCGACCGCTGACTTTCACCGGCGCGATCTCCGCCTTGAACGACCCGTCGGCCTGCGCGGCAAGCGCGCGGCGCACCGATTCGGCAGCGAAGGCGTCTTGCTCTTCGCGGGTGAAGCCATACTTCTCCGAACATAGCTCGCCGAAGTTACCCATCGGCTGCTTGTCATAAGGATTGGTCAGCCCGTCCCAGGCCATGTGGTCGAGCATCTCGGCGCTGCCGAAACGGATGCCGGTGCGCGAGCCGTTCAGCAGGTGCGGCGCGTTGGTCATGCTCTCCATGCCGCCAGCAACGATGACTTCGGCCGATCCGGCGCGGATCAGGTCGGTGCCCAGCATCACGGCCTTCATGCCCGATCCGCAGACCTTGTTGATGGTCGTGCAGCCCACGCTCACCGGAATACCGGCGCCGATGGCGGCCTGGCGTGCCGGCGCCTGGCCGAGGCCGGCCGGCAGCACGCAGCCCATGAAGACTTCTGAAACTGTTTCGGCGGCAATGCCGGACTGGTCCAGCGCCGCAGCAATGGCAGTGGCGCCCAGCGTGGTGGCGGGCACGCCGGTGAACTGGCCGAGCAGGGAACCCAGGGCAGTGCGCTTGGCACCGACGATCACTACTGAAGACATGCAGGCTCCGGAATGGTTGCGCCAGCGGCGGTTGCGCTCGGCAATCGGCAATTATCCCACGTTGCCGTCATGCGTAAAGCCCGAGGCAGCCGTCACAGTTCGGGCATTTGGCGGTATACAAGCGCATTGCGCGGCCTATGCTGGGGTCTTGGCGCCTTGGTACTTGCGCGGCGCTCCGCAGCAAACCCTCGGGAACTCCCCCAATGCTCGACAAGATCACTGTGCTGGCGCGCTGGTTCGCCGCCATCTGGACCGACAGCGAAGACGTCTCCACGCGCGATTACCGCCGCCACATCCGCGGCCTGTTCACCGGTTGGGGCGTTGCCGCACTGGCGATAGGCCTGATCGGATATTTTCCGAACGACGCGCACCTGACCATGTACCAGTTGCTCAACACCTCCGGACTGCCGTGGCAACAGCACGGGCTGGCGGCGCTGGAAGTAGCCGGCCCGCTGGTCATGGCCTGGCATCTGTTCCTGTTGCATCGCTGGGGCCGGCAAAGCGTTTCCGCGCGCTGACTGCGCGCGGCCGCGCTGGCTTGATCAGCAGCGCTGTTCGAACAACTCGCGCCCGATCAGCATCCGCCTGATCTCATTGGTGCCCGCGCCAATCGCGTAAAGCTTCGCGTCGCGCAGCAAACGCCCGGCCGGATACTCGTTGATATAACCGTTGCCACCGAGCGACTGGATTGCTTCCAGCGTCACCTGCACGGCTGACTCGGAAGCGTGCAGCAGACAACTGGCGGCATCGGCACGCGAGGCTTGCCCGGCATCGAAATTACGCGCCACCTGGTAGGCAAATGCGCGCGAGGATTGCAGCGCCGTGTACATGTCCGCCATCTTGCCCTGCATGAGCCCGAAGGTGCCGATGGCCGCGTCGAACTGCTTGCGCTCGCGCACATAGGGCAGCGTCAGGTCCAGGGCCGCCTGCATCAGGCCGATCGGTCCGCCGCTCAACACCAGGCGCTCGGTATTCAACCCGGACATCAATACCTTGACGCCCTGGTTTACTTCGCCAAGCACGTTTTCCGCGGGTATTTCGCAATTCTCGAACACCAGCTCGCAGGTGTTGGAGCCGCGCATGCCCAGCTTGTCGAGTTTTTGCGCGGTGCTGAAGCCCTTCATGCCGCGATCGATGATGAAGGCGGTCATGCCGCGCGAGCCCGCGTCCTTGCCGGCGGTGCGCATGTAGACGATCAGCACGTCGGCTTCGGGACCATTCGTGATCCACATCTTGCTGCCGTTGGCGACCCAGGCGTCGCCGCGTTTTTCAGCGCGGCAAGCCATCGATCCAACCACATCCGAACCGGCACCGGCTTCACTCATCGCGAGCGCGCCTTTGCTTTGGCCGGTGCACAAACCCGGCAGGTACTTGCGCTTCTGCGCTTGTGTCCCGTTGACGAACAGGTTCTGCGTGCACAGGTTCGAATGCGCGCCGTAACTCAGGCCAATGGAGCCAGAGGCGCGGGAAATTTCCTCCATCGCCACCACGTGCGCCAGGTAGCTCATGCCCGAGCCGCCGTACTCGGTCGGGATGGTGATGCCGAGCAAACCCATCTCGCCCAGGGCTGGCCACAGCTCGAGCGGGAAGGCATTGTCCTGGTCGATCTGCGCGGCGCGCGGCGCTATCTGCGCGCCGGCGAAATGACGCACTGCTTCGCGCAGCGCGTCGATTTCCTCACCCAGTGAAAATGCCTGCATTCGTCGTGCCCCATACCACTAAAGACCAGCAGTTTAAACGAAGCGACTGATCAGCGGCCGCTGCGGCCCTGGAAGCGCGGCGCCACCTGGCCCAGGTGCGGCAGGCGCAGCTTGCCGATGGCGGTGATGCGCTCCTCGGCCATGCGGTCGGCGGCCATGTAGGTCGGGATGTTGTCGCGCTTGGCGATTTCGAAGATGCGGCCGAGGTTGAAGTAGATGGTGCGCAGCATGCGCATCGCGCGCTCGCGGTTGTAACCATCGATTTCCAGCGAAACGTTCATCAGGCCGCCGGCATTCACCGCGTAATCGGGCGCATACAGGATGCCCAGGCGCTCGACTTCATCGCCGATGTCGTTGTTGGCCAGCTGGTTGTTGGCGGCGCCGCAGATCACCTTGCACTTCAGCCGCGGCAGCGTGTTCTCATTCACCGTGCCACCGAGCGCGCACGGTGAATAAACGTCGGCATCCACGTCGTAGATCTGGTCGGCGGCCACGGCTTCGGCGCCGTGGTCGTCAACCGCCTGCTGCACCAGGTCGGCGTGGATGTCGGTGACAAATACTTTTGCGCCGCGCTCGCGCAGCAGCTTCACGTACTCCATGCCGACATGGCCGACGCCCTGCACCGCGTAGGAATAATTGCCGACGTCCTCGTTGCCGTACTTCACCTGCAGCGCGGCCATCAGGCCCTGCAGCGTGCCGTAGGCGGTGAATGGCGACGGGTCGCCGGAGCCGCCATGCACCTGGTGCACGCCAGTGACGAATTCGGTTTCGCGAAAGACATATTCCATGTCGTTGACGTCGATGCCGACGTCCTCGGCAGTGATGTAACGGCCATTCAAGGAATTGACGAAACGGCCGAAGGCGCGGAACAGCGCTTCCGACTTGTCCTTTGCCGGGTCGCCGATGATCACGCCCTTGCCGCCGCCCAGGTTCAAGCCCGACACCGCCGCCTTGTAGGTCATGCCGCGCGACAGACGCAGCACGTCGTTGAGCGCGTCCTGTTCGGTGGCGTAGGGCCACATGCGCAGGCCGCCCAGGGCCGGGCCGAGCACGGAGTTGTGAATGGCGATGATCGCCTTCAGTCCGGCGTCCTTGTTATGGCAGAAGATGACTTCTTCGTGGCCGGTCTTGTCGAGGGTTTCGAAAATCATGGACATGGGCGACTCCGGGGCTGATCGCGCGCCTGCCACCGTCTGGAACGAGTCCATTCCAAGCGGTCGGCGCACTCAAGCTGTTGAAAGTTAAGGAATTGGACGGGCCTGTCGGCGCCGGGCAGGGCGCGAGGCGCGGCGTAGTGTAAATCAATCGTTGCAAGCGGCAATGCTGTCCGGTTTTTGAGAGCGGCTGCGTTACTTATAGTGCCCGCCGCTTTGGCTCTCCCCGGAAAGCGGCGGCACACATCCCCTGAGCAGGGACCCTTTGGCGGCCGTATTCCGGCCGCCTTTTTTTTGCGCGTCTTCACACGGTCTGCATTGGGCCGGGCGGATGCTTGGCCGGGGCTCAAAGCGGCAGTTCGCCGTGGCCAGGGGAATCAGAAATGATCAAGTCAATGCTGGTTGCCGCAGCGCTCTGCGGCGTGGCCAGTCCTGTCGCGCAGGCGAGACTCGCCGATCGCCCGGCTGCCGCGGCGGCGCCCAAAGCCGTCGGCGCAGCGCCGGCCGTGTCAGCCGCCGCCTCCGCGCAGCCGGTGACTGCCGTCGTGGCGAAGCCGCCGATCCGCAAGCTCAATGGTCACCTGGTCGACATGAAGGGCCGCGGCATCTATGTATGGGATGGCGACCGCGCCGCCGGGCGCAGCACTTGCAACAGCCAGTGCCGATTGCTTTGGCCGCCCATCGTTGCCGAGCCTGGTGCCAAGCCTGTCGGTGGCTTCACCATCGTCGGGCGCGATGACGGCACGCGGCAATGGGCGCTGGGCGATCGGCCACTGTATCGCTGGGTTTCGGACGTTCACTACGGCGATGCCGGCGGTGACGGCATCGGCGACAAGTGGCACTTGGTGAAGGTCAAGGCGTCTGCCTCCGCCAGTCAGACCCCGCCGTGAAACGGTTCGTCAACTCAACTCCGGATCCTGCGCGCATGATTACCACGCCCAAGCTGCGGCGACTGCCACGCA
>JAYSXN010000153.1:0-1875 GCA_043717405.1 Gammaproteobacteria bacterium | reverse complement strand
GTAAACCAGCTCGCACGGAGGGAATCATAAAGGTGGCAGCCCCGCCAACTTGCCTCGGCGCACGAATCAGTCAATACCGTTGCTGCCTTCCGGCCCTGGCGGGATTTTCAACCTATCGTCGCGAGGGGCCGACGGGGCCACCATAGAAACGTATATTCTATTCACTCAGCGAGGGATTCAAAAAACAAACCCTCGGTACATCGTATTATTTAAAGCCATCCATAAAGCCAGATGACTTTAAAAATGGCGGAGAAAGAGGGATTCGAACCCTCGGTACGGTTTTAAATCGTACACACACTTTCCAGGCGTGCTCCTTAAACCACTCGGACACCTCTCCGCATTTGCAACTCTTGTTTTGCGCGCTTCGGCTGGAACCGGGGTAAGCGTCTGAAACAAGAGCGAAAGTGTAACCTTGCGGGGGTCGGGCGGACAAGCTGCGCGGCGGTTAAGAGCGACTAGCCGCGATGGCTGGGGCCTGGGGCCTGTTCGCGGGACACGCCGCAAGTACGTCCATGTAGGCTCATCGGCGGGGTCCCTCCCGCCGATGGTCCCGCGAACAGGCCCCAGCCACCGCGACTAGCAGATCGTTTGCCGTGACGCTGCCGGCACGCGTCGCTTGGCCGATTCGTCGGGGGTGGGCACAATGGCGCGGTCATCTTGAGGTGTGCATGTCCTATCTCGTTCTTGCCAGGAAATGGCGTCCAAAGCGCTTCGATGAGTTGGTGGGGCAGGAGCACGTTGTGCGGGCGCTGACCAATGCGCTGGAGACGGGGAAGGTGCATCACGCATTCCTGTTCACCGGTACGCGAGGGGTGGGCAAGACGACGATTGCGCGCATTTTTGCCAAGAGCCTGAATTGTGAACGCGGCGCTGGCGCGGAGCCCTGTGGCGAGTGTGCCGCCTGCCTGGATATCGATGCCGGGCGCTTCGTCGACCTGTTGGAGATCGATGCCGCGAGCCATACCGGCGTGGACGACGTTCGTTCGTTGATTGAAAATGCGCAGTACATGCCGGCGCGCGGGCGCACCAAGGTGTACCTGATCGACGAGGTGCACATGTTGTCCCGGAATGCTTTCAATGCGCTGCTGAAGACGCTTGAGGAGCCGCCGGGGCATGTGAAGTTCCTGCTTGCGACCACCGACCCGCAGAAGCTGCCGGCGACGGTGCTTTCGCGCTGCCTGCAATTCAATCTCAGGCGCCTGGAGCCGGCACAGATCTCCGGCCAGATGAGCCGGATCCTTGCCGCGGAGGGCATCGATGCCGAGCCTGCGGCGCTGGCCCTGCTCGCGCGTGCGGCCGACGGTAGTTTGCGCGATGGCTTGTCCTTGCTGGACCAGGCCATCGCCCACACGGGCGGCAAGCTCGACGAAGCCGATGTCAACGCGATGCTTGGCACGGTGGAACGCGCGCGGGTGGGCATGTTGCTGGATGCGCTGTGCTCAGGTGACGGCGCGGCGATGATGGAAGAAGTGGAACAGATGGCGCAGTACGCCCCGGACTTCGGCAGCGTGCTGGAAGATCTGGCGGTTGAGTTGCATCGCGTGCAGTTGCATCAACTGGTGCCGGGTTACGTCAATGAAGACTCGCGCATCGACGCTGCCGCGATTGGCCGCGCGGTGTCGGCGGAACTTGTGCAGTTGTGGTACCAGATGGCCGTCAATGGTCGCCGCGACCTGGGCATGGCGCCAAGTCCACGCGCGGGTTTCGAGATGACCTTGTTGCGCATGCTCGCCTTCCGGCCGACTGATGCGGCGAAGCTTGCCACTCCAGCGACGGCTACGGTGCCGGCAGTGCGCTCGACTCCCGCTGCAGCGAAGGTCACTGCTGCGAACCCGGGGTTGAGAGCAGCAGCGATTCCGGACGTTTCGCCACCCG
>JAYSXN010000152.1:0-16320 GCA_043717405.1 Gammaproteobacteria bacterium | reverse complement strand
CGAGCGCGGCTTTGAGTTCGGCTTCGGCCTCGACATCCCGGCGCAGGTGGTCGGAGTAGATTACCGCACGGTTCAAGTGCACTTCCTCGGCGCGACGGATGCCGCGTGCAAGCGCCTGTGCGTACGCGTCGAGCGCTTCGTCGAAGCGACCCTCGGCCTTGAGCAGGTAGCCCAGCTCGTACCAGCCTTCCGTAGATTCCGGCAGCAGGTCCAGCACTTGGCGGAACAGCTCGATCGCTTCTGCGCGCCGGCCCTGCGCGTGCGCAGTCGAGGCCTGCTCCATCAACTCGGCAGCGGCGGCCTTGCTGGCGTCATCGCTCACGGGCGATGCAACAACAGCTGCCAACCCACGACATTCACCCCCGCGTGCCGCTGCGCTGAAACTTCCACCGCAGTGAAACCGGCCGCGACGGCAAACTGTTCAAGCTGTTTCATGTCAGCTTCGGAACGCGCGTGCGCAACCAGGTCATGCAGCCGTCGCAATGAGGTGCGCATCACTTCCTCGACGCGGTCGATTTCAAGCCCGATGTCGCGCGGCTTGGCGCCCTTGCTCGCTTGCATAAGCTTCTGCACCGAGTCGAGTGCGACACTCAGGATCAGGCCACCGCCGCGCGGCCGCATCTCTTCCAGACCTTGCTTCAGGCTGGCAATCGCCATGCGCAGCTCCAGCGAAGCGCGCTCGATGGTTGCCTGTGGAGCGCTTTCGATGGTCAGCAGCCGGTGCAAACGCCGGAAAATCTTTGTGTCCTTGAACACCAGTTCCGACTCCTGCAGGGACACGTGTGCGCTACGCACCAAGGCCGAATCGGTACTGTGCAATATGAACTGCGCGTCGCTGCCCGGCTTCAGGACACGATGGATTTCAGCCAGCGCCGACTCCGGCTCCGCGTACTCCAGTGCGTAATGCCCACTCACCGCATCGAAGCTCGCAGATTCGAAGCCAAGCTTTTCCGTAGCTACACCGGGATGGAACTGGATTCCAGCCAGGCGGGTCGCCCCGTCGGCAACATCGCGGACCGGATTGATATTGGCGAGGTCCGTGCCATGGATTTCCCAGTTTCTGCCGAGCAAGCGCGCGGTTTCAGCGGCGATCAGCGCAACCACGCCATTGCCGGTGCCGATGTCGAGGATGCGGGCGCCATCGCGCACCGTCGAGAAAAACTCCGTCCACGCCTGGCGAACTTCCAGGTCATAACCGCCGTCCTCACCGCTTGGCCCGGTAGCAAGAGCGCCGCCTCGGTAATAGGTTTCCCACTGTTCAAGGCTCAACGCTTGCGTACTCCCAGGTGACGGGGGAACATTATAGCCACGGCGCGCTCCTGCGCCGCGAGGCGCGCAACGCGGCCATCGTCCCAGGCGGACAAAAGCCAGCGGCAATCCAACTCATCCGAGGAGCTCCACGTGCGCGATGTCCTGATTACCCTGCTCGCCCTTTCCACTTTCGCCTCACCAACGTACGCCTTGGCGAAAAATCAACCCGACAGCCCAAGCTGCACTTCCATCGTTGACGCGGCCGAGCGCCTCGCCTGTTACGACAGTCGCTGGCCGCCGGTTGCCAATTCCCAGACGCTTGAATCGTTGCGTGAAAAAGCCACGCAGGAGTTCGGCCTGAATCGCGTCCAGGTACGGGCGAAAGAACCCGCGGAGATTCGTGCGCTGCAGCCGGAGCGCATCCAGTCCACCGTTGCCAGCATCAACTATCGAGCAACCGGCGAGAGGATCCTGCGCTTGGATAATGGGCAGGTGTGGTTGCTGACCGAAGGGGGTTCCAAAGGACGTCTGGTGATTGGCGACAAGGTCCTCTTGCGAACCGCTGCGCTGGGTTCGTACATGCTGGTTACTCCAGGGCATGTCAACTTGCGCGCCAGACGCCTGCAATAAACGGTGGCGGTTCAAACCATCCAGGCCCTGACGTCCTCGCAAGCGGCGGGCGCAACGACTGCGCTTGCCCTGATCGCCAAGGGCGAAGTCGCACAGGCACTGGCCATTGCCGTGCATATAGCCGGCCAAGCCCCTCAATCACCGGACGCGCAGCAGCTGCTCGCGATGTGCCACGACGCGGCCGGCAACCCGCGTGAAGCCGAGGCGGCGTTCCTGCTCGCGGTCAACCTGTCCAGAAACCACCCGCTGATCCTGCTGAACCTGGGCACCTGGCTGCACCGGCAAGGGCGCCTGCAGCACGCTTTGGCCGTGGCCAGGAAAGCGGCGAGCGTTGCGCCCGGCCTGTCCAACGCATGGATCCAGTGTGCGTTTTACGCGACCAGTCTCGGGCGGTTGGACGAAGCGCTCGCCGCGAGCGATCGCGCTGTCGAGACCGATCCGGAATCGGTGGCGGCGTGGCAGGCCAAGGGTCGCGCCTGCAGCGCATGCGGCGACTACGAGGCAGCTGAAACATCGCTATCCCGCGCGGTACATCTGGCGCCAGGAAACGGCTCCACCTGGCTGCAGCTGGCTGCGGTGATGCGCATGCTGGGCCGTCCGCGCCAGGCCATCGAACATCTGCAGCGCGCTGCCGCCTGCGGCGTGGCATCGGCAGACCTCGGCGATGCCATGACCGGCGCGTTGCTGGACGATGCCCGGCCTGCCGAAGCACTGCAACAGGCGCGCCGTGTCTTCATGGCGCATCCCGAACACATCGGAGCGCAGGTAACGCTTGCCAACGTGCTTTGGGAACACGGCCCGGGCCTCGCCCCGGACGATGATCCCGTCGAGCTATTTCGATCAAGCCTCGCGCAGCGCCCCCGTGACAGCTTGCTGCGCCTGGAGTTCGCCCGTTTCCTGCTGTCTGCGCGTCGCGCCGACCAGGCTCTGGAGCACATCGCCAAGCTGAGGGAGCAGGGCGATCAGCCGGTTCTCGTTGCCATGGAAGCGAACGCCTGGGAAATGCAGGACGACACTGGCAAGGCGGGTGCCTTGTTTCAACAGGCCTACGAAAGCCTCGGTAGCGGCGATGCCATCTTCCTCAATGCCTACGTACGACATCTATTGCGGACGCGGCAGTGGGACAGGGCGGCCGAGCTGGCGCAGCAGGCCACGGCGGCGGACCCGGCCAATCAGGAAGCCTGGGCCTACCTGGGTACCGCCTGGCGCCTGCTGGGTGACGAACGCGAAGCCTGGCTGTGCGATTACGACCGGCTTGTCGGCCTCCTGGACATAGCAGTACCGGATGGGTGGCCGACCCAAGCTGCATTCCTTTCCACCCTTGCCACGGAGCTTGAGCCCCTGCATCAGGCTAGCCGCGAGCCGTTGCAGCAAAGCCTGCGCAACGGTTCGCAAACGCCGGGCCGGTTGTTCGGCCGTGTCGGGGCAGCGATAGGCGCAGCGCAGCGCGCATTCCGGAGCGGCATTGAAGCCTGGCTGTCGGGTCTGCCGCTGGACGCGTCCCATCCCTTCCTTGGCCGCAGGCGTGAATCCGTACGCTTCGACGGGTCCTGGTCGGTAAAACTGTGGTCGTCGGGAAACCACGTCAACCACGTGCATACGGAAGGCTGGATGAGTTCGGCCTTCTACGTCTCGCTGCCGCCGTCAGTGCGTAACGGAACCGGCGACACGCATGCCGGTTGCCTGCAGTTCGGGCAGCCTCCGACCGAGCTGGAACTCGGTTTGGCACCGCGGCGAGTGATACGCCCGCAAGAGGGCCAACTGGTAGTGTTCCCGTCCTATTTTTGGCATGGGACGGTACCGTTCGAAGACGCGCAGGCGCGCCTGAGCATTGCTTTCGACATGACGCCGTCTCAGGGAAAAAATTGAACGGCGCAACCGAATCCATCGCACGCGCCGCTTCATCGGCTGCTGCGCAAGGGCGCTGGCAGGAAGCCGAACAATTGTGGCGGCGCGTGCTTGCCGCGGATCCTGGCCACGCCGCTGCCTTGCACAGCCTGGCGGTGCACGCTTTCAGACGGCGCGATTTTACCGAGGCGTTGCGGCTGCTGCGTTCCGCACAAGTTGCGGCGCCCGACGATCCCATGATTCTACTCACCACCAGCGTCGTGCTGCGCGAGCAGGGTAACAGTGAAGAAGAATTCAAGGCCATCCAGGCCTCACTGGTCGTCGATCAATATTTCCTGCCCGGCCTGCTTGCCAAGGCCAGCTTCCTGGAACGCAGCGGCCGTGCACATGCAGCGGTCGCGGTCTACCGCGACGTTTTGAAGATCGTGCCCGACGAGAGGCAATGGCCAGACGCGCTTCGCACCGAGTTGCTGCACGCGCAAGGCAAGACACAGGAACACGCACGGGGGCTTGCTTCGTTCATCAGCGAACGGGTCGGCATGCGCCTGGCTGCGCTGACTCCTGCAGAAGCAGAGCGCTGGGCCGAAGCAGGCGCCCTTGTGGCCGGGACTTCCCGCCCCTTCGTCTCCCAGGCCACTCGCCTGCAGGTGCCGAGAATCGCGGCAATACCGTTTTTCGCACGGGAAGATTTTCCCTGGCTGGTGGAGCTGGAGAGCAAGACCGATGCCATCCGTGCCGAAATGCACGCCGCATTGTCACTGCACTCCGAACAATTCAAGCCCTACGTGGCCTATGCCCCGGGCGTCCCGTTGAACCAGTGGCAGGAACTCAACAACTCGAAGCGCTGGAGTAGTTATTTCTTGTGGTGCAATGGACAGCCGGTTGCCGATCACCTGCAGGAATGTCCGGTAACAGCGTCGGCATTGGCTGCGGCAGAAATGCCGCGCATACCGGGCCAGTGTCCCAACGCGATGTTCTCCGTGCTCGCAGCCCATACGGTGATTCCGCCACATCATGGCGAGACCAATGCGCGGCTCGTGGTGCACTTGCCGCTGGTGGTGCCGGAGGGCTGCACTTACCGCGTCGGCTTCGAGCAACGCCGCTGGACCGTGGGCGAGGCCCTGGTCTTTGACGACAGCATCGAGCACGAAGCGCGCAACGACGGTGACCAGGTGCGCGTCGTGTTGATCCTGGACACCTGGAATCCCTTGTTGTCCATTGCCGAGCGCGAGATGGTCCTGGCGGTGTCGGAAGCCGCCGAGGCATTCCGGCAGCAGACATGACCCAGCACTCGAGTTGAACGGAGCGCCATGAGCGAGACACTACGGCCCAACCGGGACTGGCGCTCGCAGATGGCGCACGCCTTCGGCCTGTTGCAGAAAGGCCAAGCCCTGGCTGCGCTCGAACTGGTCCAGGCCTCGCTTTCGGAGCAACCCGGAAACGCAGAACTGCTGTACGCCGCGACCGAGGCAAGCCTGGCTTCAGGTCTTCTGGAGGTCGCGCTCGATTACGCAACCGCCGCGACCGTCAGTGCGCCCGGCCAGTTGCCACTCCTGCTCAAGCAGGCGGACATACTCGTCTCGTTGCGCCGCCGGAATGAAGCAAAGCGGGTTGCCGAGGAGGCGGCTGCGCTGGCGTTTGGCGCTGATGAACTGCGCTCGATTGGCCGGCTGTTTCGGACGTGTTCCGGGCCGGTCGAGGCGGCTGGCTACTACGCAGCATCACTGCGGGTGCGCGCGGACAACCCCGCGGTGCTTTACGAGTTGGCCGCCATGAAGTTTTTTACCGGCGACGTGCCTGGGGCCGAGGCCGACCTCAAGCAATGCCTCGCACTGTCGCCCCAGGCTGGGCACGCGCTTTACCTGCAAGCAACCCTACGCAAGCAGACCGAGGACCAAAACCATCTCGCCGTGCTGCGAAGCCAGCTGGCTTCAGGCTTTGCCGATCCGCGCGCGCGCGCCGCCTGCCTGTACGCCCTGGCGAAGGAACTGGAAGACCTGGGCCGGTGGACCGAATCATTCAGCGCCCTGACTCAGGCTGCCACGACCAAGCGGGCTACGCTGCGTTACGACGCAGCCTCCGAGGTTGAGGCGATCAATGCCATCGGCGCGGCCTATTCCGCCGGAGTCATGCAGGTTCCGGATCCGTGCTGCCGGGAGACCGGCGCCATCTTTATCGTTGGCATGCCGCGCACGGGGACCACCCTGCTCGAACGCATGCTCGATAGGCACAGCCAGGTCGAGTCGGCGGGCGAGCTGCTCGACTTCAGTCAGGCCGTTGCAACGGCCCTGGCAGTCAGCACGGCCGCCAATCCGGGGCTGTCGCCGGCGCAAGCGTCCTTGCGCATGGATTTTGCAGCATTGGGCAGCGACTACATGCGCGGCGCGCGTGAAGCCGCACACGGCAGTGCCTGTTTCGTCGACAAGATGCCGATCAATTTCATGTATTGCGGGATGATTGCCAAGGCGCTCCCGGGTGCGCGCATCATCCACGTGACCCGCGATCCGATGGACAGCATCTATGCAATCTACAAGACGCTGTTCAACCAGTCCTACCATTTTTCCTACGACCTCAACGAGCTGACCGGCTACTACATTGCCTACCACCAGCTGATGCAGCACTGGCACGAGGTAATGCCTGGACGCATCCTCGATGTTGCCTACGAAAGCTTTATCCACGACCCGGAAGCCCAGGCGCGTCGCGTGCTGGATTGGTGCGGATTGTCTTGGGAAGACCGCACGGTGGATCCGTTGGCCTCGCAGTCGCCGTCCATGACCGCCAGCGCAGTGCAGGCGCGCGCGCCGGTGCATCGGGACTCGCTGCACAAATGGCGGCACCACGAAAGCGAGCTTGGCGCAGTACGCGAGCGTCTGATGAAAGCGGGCATCCCCACAGCCTGATCGAAGCGCGCAAAAAAAACGGCGGACCTAAGTCCGCCGTTCGAAGTACCACAATTAACTGATGCTTAGAACTTGAAGGTCACGCTGGCAAAGAAGAAGCGGCCAGCCGGGTCATAGCCGCCCGGTGCGTTGCCGTTCGTAGCCAAGGTGTTGCCAGTCAGCGGCGGCTCTTTGTCGGCGATGTTGTTCACGCCCATTGTGACTTCTGCATCGTCACCCAGGGCCACGGTGCCGGACAGGTCCAGGTAGCTCTGCGAGGCGATTCCGCCGTTGCCGAGGCAGGCGGCATTTGCGGCATGGTCGCAAATCAGCTTGTCGGTGAAGATCGGGGTATCGACAAAGCCGTTGCCGTCGAACTTGGTGTTCTGGTAGTCCACCTTGCCGAAATAGCGCCAGCGGAGGTTGACCGACCAGATATCACGTGCATAACGCACGTTGGCGATATGGCGCCACTTCGGCGAAGAACCGCAAGCCGGGCTCAGATTGCCTTCGCAACGGTAACTCGCCGTTTCATCCACGCCGGGCAGCGGGGTGATTTCCTGCTTCAACACGTAGGTACCCTGGAGGCCCGAGGAGAAACGGCCACCGAACATGTCCCAACCGTAGCTGGCACCCAGATCCAGACCGCGGAAGTGGTAGTTGCCAAAATTGCTGCCCAGGTTCTGCACGAAACCGACCTGCCCGCGGAAAAGGTCTCCGCCGAGGGGATTGCGGTGCACGAAACTGCACAGTGTGGCGTTGCCGGTCAAACCGCAGGAACGCAGGATGGTGTCAGCCCCGATGGTGGTGATCGTGTCGGTCAACTTGATGTCGTAGTAGTCGAGGCTGACCTGCAAGCTCTTGATCGGGGTGACGACGAAGCCGAGGGTGTAAGTATCGGCCTTCTCCGGCGTCAGGTTGAGGTTGCCGCCGACGAACTGGTTGTTCTGCCCGGCCGGGTTGGTCGGGACGTGACCATACTGGGCTGCCGAAACGCCGGTGCGCAGGCACTGGGCAGCGGTAAACTCAGGGGTCGGGCCGCCACACGGATCGTCGCCGCCGTACAGCTGGACGGTCTGTGCCGAGAACAGATCGCCGATGCTCGGGGCGCGGATCGCGCGATTGTAGCCGCCGCGCACCCGGAACATGCCCAGATCCGTGGTGAAGCCGATCTTGTAGGTATCGGCTTTGCCGGACAGCTCATAATCCGAGACGCGGTAGCCCAGGTCGACGTCAAAGCTCTTGACGAAGCCCCAGTCCTTCACGAGCGGAATCGCAGCTTCCATGAACGCTTCTTTCACCCGCGTGCCGCCCGCAACCGGCGCGGATTTGCCGCCTGAGCCTGCGAAGTTGCCCTCTTGGCTATTCGTATCAGACACCGACGTCAAGTTCTCTTCACGCCATTCGGTACCAACAACGAGCTTGATATTATCTGCCGAACCAATACCAAATCCGACGTCCCCGGTGACGTAAGCGTTGAACTGCTTCAGTTCGGTGGCGGTCTTGTTGGAGCTCACGCCGGACAGCGCGGTGGCCGCTGCAGCCGTCACGCCACCGGGATAGAAGACATTGTAGGGCAAGCATCCGGTGAACGAACCTGCGGGGCAACCATTGATCGCCTGCGCAATGCGGTCGGTCAGGAGATCGTTGAAGCCTTCGGTATCAGTTCCGGTGTGTCCGTACAGGACGGAAGCGTTGTAGGACCAGGTGTCGGAAATTGCGCCTTCCGCGCCGGCAACCAGGCGGAACGAATTGGTTTCCGTATCAGTACGGCGCGGGCCGCCTTCGATGTTGCGGCGGGCGACGTACACATTTACCGGACCAAGCTCCGGATCGAAGCCAAGATCGCCGCACAGGGAGCTGATGATCGGATTGTCGCAGGCGAATTCAAGCGGCCCGGTGAAAAAGGCGCCCGACTCGGCAACCTGGACGGAACTTTTGCGATTGAGGAACATCGTCTCAACGTACGGCTTGAAATGATCGTTGACTTCGTACTTGACGGAGGTGCCAAAGGTATAGCGCTGATCAGGCCGCTGGTAATAGTTGATCGGAGCGTAATTGTACGGAGCGCCATAGGAGTTGGCGAAATGCCCGTCGGGCAGCAAGCCACCTGAGCTGGAGTTTGCGACGTTGCCTTCTCCATCCAACTGGTACACGTAGAAATCGCCGGTGGCATTGGTGGCGGAGCCGCCGCAGCGCGTACCGGCTGCGTTCAGTGCGCAGGAGGAGTAATCGCGCTCGCCCTGGAACAGGGCATCGTTCTGGCGCCAGGTGATCCACGCCATTGCATGGCCCGCACCGTCGGCAAAGCTGCTGCCAATGGCAATATCGATGTTCTTGGAGGTGCCGTCGAAGCCCGAATCACCGCTTGGGTAGATGAAGCCGCGAGCCGCTTCCTTGCCCTGGATGTAATCGTTGTTGTTGTTGTGGCGATACGCGCTGTAGCCGGCAGTGAAGCTGACGCCTTCAAAGTCGGTGTCGAGGATGAAGTTGACCACGCCGGCGATGGCGTCGGAACCGTACACGGCCGATGCGCCACCGGTGAGGATGTCTACACGCTTGATGAGGGCGGCCGGAATAATGCTGATGTCGCGCGATTCATTCGCACCCAACTGAAGGCGATTGCCGTCAACGAGTACCAGGGTGCGCGAAGAACCCAGCCCGCGAAGGTCCACGCTGGGGTAGCCGAGCGCGCCGTTGTTCGTGAAAGAATCGAAAGCCGGGGTCAGCTGCGGATACTGGTTGACCAGGTCTTCCGTACGAGTGGCGCCGGCGTACTGGAATTCTTCTTTCTGGATTTCAGCAACCGGAGACGAGGCCGTGACCGTCTGGCTCTGGATGCGCGTGCCGGTGACCACGATCGTGTCGAGGTTGGCCGGGTCACTGGCCGCAGCGCTGGCCTTGGTCGGGGTGGTCGCCGAAGGATTGGCCGACGTGGTGGTCGTGTCCTGTGCAAGGGCGGTGCCCATGCTGAGCGCGGTCGTGGCGCCCACTACGAGTGCGAAACAGATCGCATCGCGGAGCTTTGTGGTTTTCAAAATCATCTCTATCTCCTGAAATATGTCTAGTGTTTGGACAACGTAACAACTCAGTGCACGAACCAGACGGCTCACAAGCAGCTTGGTGCGCGAATACTAGCGCCGTTCCCGGAAAAATTAAAGTCCCGTTATTTGTACTGCGAAAGCGAGCCTCCGGGCGGCCCTCAGCGGCCGGCGCCTGTCGCAAGGCTGACTGCGACAAGAAGCAGGAACACGGCAAACACGCGCTTGAGGGCGACCGGGCTGAGCCAATGCGCCAGGCGTGCACCCCAGGGTGCGGCCAGGATCGACGTTACGGCGATGCCGATGGCCGCCGGCAGGAAGACGAAACCGACGCTGCCAAAGGGCATGCCGGCTGGGGCGGTCTGGGTGGCATAGCCAAAGGCGGCGGCAAGGCCAATGCCGATGCCGCAGGCGCTCGAGGTGCCGACCGCCCGTACCGGCGAGACACCGCGCCACACCAGGAGCGGCACCGTCATGCTGCCGCCGCCGATGCCAACCAGGGCCGACAGCGCACCGATCACCACTCCGGCGAGGGAAAGGCCCGGTCCCCTTGGCTCGGTTCCTGCGCCTGGCCTCGGCCTGGGCCAATTGCAGGCGAGCTGCACGCCGGCCAGGGCGCAGTAGGCTATGACCAGGAGTCGCAGCACGTCTCCCGGCAGCCTGACTGCCAGTGCGCTTCCAGCCCAGGCGCCGAGCAGCAAGCCGGGCAACAGCCAGCGCACGCAGCCCCACAGCACGCTGCCGCGGCGGTGATGCGCCCGGGCCGATGCGGCGGCGGTCAACACGATTGCCGCGAGCGATGTCGCCAGAGCCGCATGCATCGCCAGATCTGGCGGAACGCCGCGCGAGGGCAGCACCAGCACCAGTGCCGCAACCAGGACGAGGCCACCGCCAACGCCGAGGAGCCCGGCCAGAAGGCCGGCAACGATACCCAGCGCCGGGTACAGGAGCCATTCAATAGTCATGAGGCATCCGTGTGAATCGCAAAGTCGCCTCTCCGAAGTCCGGTAAAATCCCAGCATGATTCCACGATGCCTGTTGCTTGTCGCATTGCTCGTATCCACGGTGGCCCACGGCCAGGACGAACGCCGCGTTCGCTTGCGCGCGGCATTCGCTGCCGCTGAAACCGGCCAGATCGATATTTCACAAGCCAGCGCTTACGCTGGCGATCCGCTTTTTCCATGGCTGCAAGCTGCGGTGCTGAGGCGGAGCATCGAGCGCGCCGACGCCGGCCAGGTTCACGGTGTGCTGGCGCAACTTGGTGAGCAGCCCGCCGCGGACTGGTTGCGCAGCGCCTGGTTGGCGGAGCTGGCCCGGCGCGAGGATTGGACAAGCTTCCGGCGCGACTATCGCCCGGTTGACGACCCTGCGCTGCGCTGCGCCGACCTGCAGGCGCGCAGCGAAGCAGGTTTGTCGCCGGACTGGGTAGCGCAGGCGCGCGCATTGTGGCTGACGGCCGGCTCCTTGCCTGCCCGATGCGACGCGCCCCTTTCGCGGCTGGCCGAGGCCGGCCAACTGGACGATGCGCTGCGCTGGCAACGGATCGACCTGGTCCTGGCTACCGGCGACGCCGGGCTGATTCGCGCCATTGGCGCCGGGATGCAGTCGCCCGCTGCAGCAGAACTGGCGCAGGCCTATGCCTCCTACGTTGCCGCGCCTGCGGAAGTGCTGCCGGAGTGGCCGGCCAGCGAGCGCAATGGCCGCGTCATCGCCAGCGCACTACGCCGTCTGGCCAAGCGCGATCCCGTCCGCGCGCGACGATTGCTGCTCGGACCAGCGGGCGCCCGCCTCGACGCGAATCTGCGCGCCGGCGTCGCTTACCAGATAGCCCTGTGGACCGTGGCGTCTTATTTGCCGGGATCAGCCGAACGGCTAAGCGAGGTCCCGGCCAGCGCCTACGACGACAAGCTGCACGAATGGCAAGTGCGCGAGGCCTTGAGTCGCAACGACACCGCCGCCGCGCTTGGCGCAATCACGCGCATGCCGCCGCTCCAGCGCGAAGATGCGCACTGGCGTTATCTCGAAGCACGCCTGCGCGAACGCCTGGGGCAATCCAGCGCGGCGCGGGTGCTGTATGCAAAGGCGGCATTGAGTCCCAGCTTCCATGGCTGGCTTGCGGCCGATCGCCTGCAGCAGCCTTACACCCTGTGCGCGCTGGAGCCTAGCGCCGACAGCGCGATGGCCCAGCGCATCGCGGGCAATGCCGCGTTGTCGCGCGCACTGGACCTGTTCGCCATCGACCATCCGGAACTGGCCGCGCGCGAGTGGGCCGCAGCGGTGGCGACGATGTCCGATGCCGAGCGCCGCGTCGCAGTCAGGCGCGCGCTGGATGCAGGCTGGTTCGACCGGGCCGTTTTCGGCATGGGCGCGGCCCCCGACGACACGCGGCATTATTCGTTGCGCTTCCCGCTGCACCACGAAGCCGACATCCGGCAACAGTCGCAGCTCAATGGCCTCGATCCGGCATGGGTGGCGGGGCAGACGCGCGCGGAGAGCAGCTTCATGGCCATGGCCCGCTCCGCAGCCGATGCGCGCGGGTTGATGCAGTTGTTGCCCGGCACCGGCTCGCTGACCGCGCGCCGGCTTGGGCTGGAATGGCAAGGCGGCGACAGTCTGTTCGATCCGTCGACCAACATCCGGCTTGGCACCGCCTACTTGCGGCAGATGCTGGACCGCTTCGATGGCCTGGCCTACCTGGCCATCGCCGCCTACAACGCAGGCCCTGCTCCGGTGCAGCGCTGGCGCGCGACGCGCGGGCAGCTGGACCCGGATTTCTTCATCGAAACCATTCCGTACAAGGAGACCCGCGATTACGTGTCGCGGGTGCTCAGCTTCAGCGTGGTTTACGATTGGCGCCTAAACGGCAAAGCCACGCCACTCACCGAACGCATGCTGGGCCGGCTTGTCCGCGACCCGAGCCAGCGCCGCGCCTTTACCTGCCCTGCCGGAAACCCCGAACGCCCATGACCCCGCTCAACATCGCCGTGCTCGGCGGAACCGGCTTCGTCGGCAGGCTGCTGGTGAAGCGACTCGCCCTGGCCGGCCATCGTGTGCGCGTACTCAGCCGCAATCTTGGCGCGCGCAGCGAACGCCTGTTGCCGCCGGAGGTGATGCTCCGCCAGCTCGATGCGCACGATCCGGCGAGCCTGGACCGTGCTTTGCAGGGCGTCGATGCAGTCATCAACCTGGTCGGCATCCTCAACGAAGCTGGCGACGATGGTCGCGGCTTCCAGCGCGCACACGTTGATCTTGTGCAAGCTTCGATCTCGGCCTGCCAACGGCTCGATATCCGCCGCCTGCTGCAGATGAGTTCGCTCAACGCCGGACGCGGCGCCAGCCATTACCTGCGCTCGCGCGGCGACGCCGAAGCCTTGGTGAAAGCCTCCGGGCTGGACTGGACGATCTTTGAACCCGCGGTCATCTATGGCGAAGGCGATGGCCTGTTCACCCGCTTTGCAGCATTGCTGCGACAGACACCGGTGCTGCCCATCGCGCGAGCTGGCTGCCGGTTTGCACCGGTATACGTAGGTGATGTGGTCGAGGCGATGCTGCGCGCGCTCGATGACCCGCGCAGCTTCGGCGAGATCTACGAATTGTATGGGCCCGATGTATTCACGTTGCGCGAACTGGTCGTCATGACCGCTCGCCAGTTGCGCCTGCAGCGGCTGGTCGTGCCCTTGCCTGACGTGCTCGGGCGAATACAGGCGTTTGCCTGCGACTTCATTCCGGGCAAACCGTTTTCCTCCGACAACTACCGGTCCTTGCAGGTGGATTCGGTGGGCGGCATCGACGGGCTGAACCGCCTGGGCATTGCGCCGCGGCGCGTGGTCGAGTTGTTGCCGGAGATCCTGGGGCATCAGGACGACCGGCAAACCCGCCTGGCACGTTACCGGGCGATGCACTAGCGCATGGATTTCTACCTGGTGGGTGGCGCCGTGCGCGACCGCCTGCTCGGGCTGGACGGCAGCGATCGCGACTATGTCGTCGTGGGTTCGACGGCGGCGCAGATGCTTGCGGGAGGCTTCAAGCAAGTCGGCAAGGACTTCCCGGTGTTCCTGCACGCGCAGACCGGCGAGGAATACGCGCTGGCTCGCACCGAGCGCAAGACTGCTCCGGGCTACCGCGGCTTCGCCTTCGACGCCGACTCCAGCGTCAGCCTGGAAGATGACCTGGCGCGGCGCGACTTCACCATCAATGCGATCGCCGAAGATGCGCAAGGCCAGCTGATCGACCCGCACGGCGGTGTTCGCGACCTGCATGACAGGGTGTTGCGGCATGTCTCGCCAGCCTTCGCCGAAGACCCGGTGCGCATCCTGCGCGGCGCGCGTTTCATGGCGCGCTTTGCCTCGTTGGGCTTCACTGTTGCGCCGGAGACCCTACGGCTGATGCAGGCGATGGTGGCCGCCGGTGAAGCCGATCACCTGGTTGCCGAGCGGGTGTGGCAGGAACTGCAGCGCGCCCTGGCGGAAGCGACACCGTCGGCATGCCTGCGTCTGCTGCGCGAGTGCGGCGCGCTGCAGCGCCTGTTGCCGGAAGTGGATGCGCTGTTCGGGGTGCCGCAGCGCGCCGAATACCATCCGGAAATAGACGCCGGCGTGCATACGCTGATGGTCTGCGACGTGGCCGCGCGGCTGGCGCGGGGCAATGCCCGCGTCGGTTTTGCCGCCCTCACCCATGATCTTGGCAAGGCCTTGACTCCGGACGCGCAGCTACCGCGGCACATCAACCACGAGCACGCCGGGCTGCTACCCTTGCGCGGCCTGTGCGACCGCTACAAGGTGCCCAGCGACTATCGCCAGCTGGCAATCATCTGCTGTCGCGAACATCTCAACATCCATCGCATCGATGAGTTGCGGCCTGAAACGGTGCATGACCTGATCGCCCGCTGCGACGGGTTCCGCCAGCCATCGCGCATTGCCGAGCTGGCGCTCGTTTGCGAAGCTGACAAACGCGGGCGCCTGGGCCGCGAGGAAGATGCTTATCCGCAGGCGGGGCAGCTGCTCGAGTTGCTGCGTGTTGCGCAGTCGGTGGACAGTTCGCAGCTGGACCTGTCGCGGGTCAGCGGGCCGCAGATCGGGGAGGCGTTGCGCCAGGCGCGCATCGTCGCGATCAGGGAAGCTCAGGCCGCTGCGCGTCGCGATCAGGCAGGGGCAACCGGCGCATCGGACCTACCGTAGCGTTCAGGAAAAAAGTCGCGCGTCCCAGCGCTGCAGCCAGTGCTGGGCATGAAACAACGACAGCCATTGGCCGAAGGCGATACCCAGCGCGTCGGCGAGCGCATCGCGCGCATCCATGGTGCGGTCGGTGGTGAAGGCACCCTGCGCCAGCTCGATGGCGATGCCCAACAGCAGCAGGGCCGCCGCGGCTTTCCAGTGGCCGCGCCTGCGCGCAAAGATCAGCACCGACCAGGCCGACAACATTGCGTACGCAGTGAAATGCTCGACCTTGTCGCCGTCGGGCACGTCGAGCTGGATATTGGTGGGATGCATCATCGACAGCGCGATGCACAGCGCCCAGCCGAAGCCCCACACGCCCACCCATAGCCACGGGCGCCGGAATGGCCGCAATCCCGATGATGTCGTAGCCGCAGTCCTCAAAGGCGCCGGCCCAGGTTGCCTTGACTGAAGCTCCGGCGGAAATCCACGCCGCGCTGGAAGCCCATGACCTGGAAGCGTTCTCCCATCGCTCCAGGCAAGGTCAGCGTCTTGATTTCCTGGTGGCGGCGATAGCGTTCGGCTTCGTTGGGTAGGTCATCGATCGCCTGCAGCTTTTCGTGCAGGCCGTTGCCGATCAGGAAGCTTCCTTGCCCGCAGTAACCGGCCAGGTCGAAGCCGGCATTCACGCCGGCCTCGGCGAGCGCGGTGAAGTCCACCGAGGCCGTCACGTCCTGCAGGCCGGGCAGGTGGAAGGGGTCGTCGTGAGCGCGATGCCGGTAGTGGCAGACGAGCGTGCCGTTGCCGCGCTCGGGCAGGTAAAACTCCCGGCGCGGGTAGCCGTAGTCAACGAACAGCATCACGCCATCGCTGAGCAGGCCACCGACGGCCTGGATCCAATACGGCAGCTGCGGCAGGATCTCCGATCGGTAACCCTCGGGCAGGGGTGCCTCGATGTCGCGCTCGACGTGGCGAACCGCAGCATGCAACAGCGCATCTGCAGGCTGGTCCACGCGCAGCAGCTGTCCTTCGCTGTCGAGGACCACGTGCTCTTCGTAGACTTCACCGTCGCGGATGACGAAGCGCGGCGTCGGCAACGCATCGAGGACTTCGTTCGCGAACAAAACCCCGCGCCAGGACTGCTCCGGTGGCCCGTCGAGCCAGCGCAAGCGCCCGGACAATTCGCCCGGCAAGGCCGCGTGCAGTCGTTCGCGCTGGCGCTCGCGCAAGTCGGCGCTCGGCTCGAGCATCCAGTACTGCGCAGGCGCCGCGCCGAGGCTGGACAGTTGCAGGAGCGCCGCTTCGGCAAAGGCGCCGGTGCCACCGCCGATCTCGAAAAAATTCGACGAGTTCCCCAGCTCCTGCAACACCGGCGCCACCGACTCGGCGACGCACTGGGCGAAGCACGTGCCCAGTTCTGGCGCGGTGACAAAATCACCGGCAGCGCCAAACTTGCGCGCACCGGCGCTGTAGTAACCCAGTGCTGGCGCGTACAACACCAGTTCCATGTAGCGCGAG
>JAYSXN010000151.1:0-1884 GCA_043717405.1 Gammaproteobacteria bacterium | reverse complement strand
CGCGCATGTCCTTTTTTTCAAGCGTCGGCCCGAACACGCGGCTGCGCGCGGCCTGCAGTTCGCGCTCCAGGCAAGGCGAATTGTTGTGCCTGACGATGCCGCCGATGGGGCGTTGCAAATGTTCCGAAAGCAAGCGCACGGCAAGTTCGGTGTGCGTGAAATGCGCGGTCAACAGCAGTACGCCACAGCCATCGTTGAGTTCACGCAACAGGTGCTCCTCGCCGACGATATGCGCCAAGCCGTGCAGCGATGCCGAAGGCGCATACCAGGCGCGCAGCAGTTCCAGCGCGCCGGTCACCGTCGCCCGGATGTTGGCGCGCAGCAAGCGGCGTCGCTGCGCAGCGTCGAGCTGCGGGAAACACAGCTCGATATTCATGGCAGCGATCCGGCGCCGCCGCCGCAACAACGGCCAGGCGATGAAGGTCAGCACGCCGCCAAGCGACAGTAGGGCAGCTTGTGGCAACCGCGCTACGCCACGCGCCAGCCAGACCACCGGCTGCCAGGCCAGGCAGCGCACCTCAGGCGGCTCCCTGGCGCTTGGCCTCGAGCACCTTGGCGTACTTCAGGAAGGCATAGAAAGCCTGCGAACGTGCTGCCAGGTATCCGGCCCAGCCATTGAGGAAGTAACGCTGTCCGATGTAGAAGCGCAGGAACGCCAGGCCCGGGTAGAACACCAGCCGCAGGCCCAGCATGCGTGGCCGGCCCTGCAGTTTGTGCTCCACCATTCCGGTGGAGTAGCGATTGATCTTGTCAACGCGCACGGCCAGGTCGGTTTCGCCGAAGTGGCGGAATTCGGCGCGGATGTTCAACACCTTGCCGCGCACTTCCGGTGCCGCATGGACGGGCACGTCATTCAAGCCGCCACAGCTGCGACGGAACAGGCGCAGGTGCCAGTTGGGCCGCGTCCACGGATGCGGCCAGCGCCAGAACAGCCATTCACGGCGCGCCAGCCGGTAGCCCTGCGCGCGTGGCGCGAGGAGTTCACTTTCGATCATCGCCTGGCCGGCGGCGGTGATCGACTCGTCGGCGTCGAGCAGCAATACCCAGTCGTGCACGGCCTTGTCCACCGCCGACTGCTTCTGCAGGCCGTAACCCTTGAATGGCTCCAGGAACATCCGCGCGCCATGTTGCGCAGCGATCTGCGCGCTGCCGTCGGTGGAACCGGAATCGAGCACGACCAACTCGTCGCAAAAGGCCAGGCTCGCCAGGCAATCAGCCAGCGTGCGTGCATTGTTGAAGGTGGTGACGACAGCGCTAAGCGGCTGGCGGGACATCGTCTTCGAGGGCGAATAGCGAGCCGGCGAAAAGTGCAATGAGCAGCAGGAAAGCCCCTCCCCAGAACGTGGAATAGAAGGCCAGGCTGGTGTTCAATGGAAACACGGTCACCAGCAGCGCCAATGCCGGAACCGCGGCGCGGCGGCGCGCCAGCGGCAAGGACCAGCGCCACGCACGCACCGCCAGTGCCGCGCCCATCAGCCAGAGCAGCAAGCCGATGGCGCCGGTCTCGCTCAATACCTCGAGCACGATCTGGTGCGCATGCAATGCGCCCGACTGGCCGCTGCTCAGCCAGAAATCATCGCGCGCCGCGTACTGCGCATAGACATCGCGAAAGCCGCGCACGCCGACGCCATTGACCGGGTGATCCTCGACCATGCCAACGGCTGCGCGCCAGATGCTGAGCCGGCCGGACAAGGCATTGTCCAGGCCCGCGCGGTCGCCACTGAGCACCGCGGCGCTGCGTTCAATCCTCCCCACGAACTGCGGCGACAGGGCCAGCGCGAGCGCCGAGGCGAGCACGGTCCCTGCGCCAAGGAAAACCAGCAGGCGCGTGGCACCGAGCCGCCGCCAGCCGCTGATCACCAGGACCATCGCGAACACCAGCCA
>JAYSXN010000016.1:0-7541 GCA_043717405.1 Gammaproteobacteria bacterium | reverse complement strand
CTGCGGCCGATGCTGCAGGTATGACGCCTGCCGCCAGTCGCGTTGTCGCCTTTCGCGAACTCGAGCACATGCTCGGAGCGCACGTGGAGGTACAGACCGTCAACGACACGATTCGGCGCGGTACCGTGGCAGCGTATGCCTCGATGATGATCAGCATGAGACTGGATCCCGCTGAGGGTGGCTTCATGCTTGCGATCCCTTCGTCCACCGTGGCCAAGATCCAGTTGCTTGGTGATGCGCCGCCGGCAATGCCAGGAGCATCCAATGCCCAAGCGCACTGACCTCAAAAGCATCCTCATCATCGGCGCCGGGCCCATCGTCATCGGCCAGGCCTGCGAGTTCGATTACTCCGGTGCGCAAGCGTGCAAGGCCCTGCGCGAGGAAGGCTTCCGCGTCATCCTGATCAACTCCAATCCGGCGACGATCATGACCGACCCGGACATGGCCGACGTGGTCTACATCGAGCCGATCAACCCGGCGACAGTGGAACGAATAATCGCGCGCGAGCGTCCCGATGCATTGCTGCCGACCATGGGCGGGCAAACGGCGCTGAACTGCGCGCTGGACCTCGCCGACGCCGGTACGCTCGACAAATACGGTGTCGAGATGATCGGCGCCTCGCGTGAAGCCATCCGCATGGCCGAGGACCGCGAATTGTTCCGCCACGCGATGAAGGATATCGGCCTGGACTGCCCGAAGGCCGAGATTGCACGTTCGCTCGAGCAGGCGCTGGAGATCCAGACGCGCGTCGGTTATCCGACCATCATCCGTCCGAGCTTCACGCTCGGTGGTTCCGGCGGCGGCATTGCCTACAACCGCGAGGAACTGATCGAGATCACCAAGCGCGGCCTCGAGCTGTCGCCCACCGGCGAGGTGTTGATCGAGGAGTCGGTACTGGGCTGGAAGGAATTCGAGATGGAGGTGGTGCGCGACACCGCCGACAACTGCATCATCGTCTGCTCGATCGAGAACCTCGATCCGATGGGCGTGCATACCGGTGACTCGATTACCGTCGCGCCGGCGCAGACGCTCACCGACAAGGAATACCAGCGGCTGCGCGATGCCTCGATCAAGGTGTTGCGCAAGATCGGCGTGGACACCGGCGGCTCGAACGTGCAATTCGGCATCAACGCACAGGATGGCCGCGTGGTGGTGATTGAAATGAACCCGCGCGTTTCGCGTTCATCCGCGCTGGCGTCGAAGGCAACTGGCTTTCCGATAGCCAAGGTCGCCGCCAAGCTTGCCGTCGGCTATACGCTTGACGAGTTGCGCAACGAGATCACCGGTGGTCTGACGCCCGCGTCGTTCGAGCCGTCGATCGATTACGTAGTGACGAAAATACCGCGTTTCGCCTTCGAGAAATTCCCCGCCGCCGATGCACGCCTGACCACGCAGATGAAGTCGGTGGGCGAAGTGATGGCCATGGGCCGCACCTTCCAGGAATCTTTGCAGAAAGCGCTGCGCGGGCTCGAGATCGGCAAGTTCGGCCTCGACCCGACCGGTGATGCCGCGCGCGGCGAAGACGGCCTGTTGAAGATCCGCAGGGACCTGAAGGAGCCGGGACCTGAGCGCTTGTTCCAGGTCGCCGAGGCGTTCCGCGCCGGCCTGAGTGTCGATGACGTTTTCAAGCTGAGCTTCATAGATCCGTGGTTCCTCGACCAGATCGAGGAATTGGTTTCGCTGGAAAAGGAAATTTCGGGCGAAGGGCTCGTGGCGCTGGATGGCCAGCGCCTGCGCAAGCTCAAGCGCAAGGGTTTCTCGGACGTTCGCCTGGCAGCGCTGAGCGGCACCGACGAGTCGGCGATTCGGGCCTTGCGCCGCGCATTCAACGTACGTCCCGTATACAAGCGCGTGGATTCCTGCGCGGGTGAATTCGCAACGCAGACTGCGTACCTGTATTCGACCTACGAGAACGAGTGTGAGGCGGCGCCGAGCAAGCGCAACAAGATCATGGTGCTCGGCGGCGGCCCAAACCGGATCGGGCAGGGCATCGAGTTCGATTACTGCTGCGTGCATGCCGCGCTGGCGCTGCGCGAGGATGGCTATGAAACCATCATGGTCAACTGCAATCCGGAAACCGTGTCCACCGATTTCGACACCTCCGACCGCCTGTACTTCGAGCCGCTGACGCTGGAAGACGTGCTGGAGATCATCGATGTCGAAAAACCAGTTGGTGTTATCGTCCAGTACGGTGGGCAGACGCCGCTGAAACTGGCGCGTGCACTCGAAGCGGCCGGCGTGCCAGTGATCGGCACGTCGCCTGATTCAATCGACCTGGCGGAAGATCGCGAACGCTTCCAGAAGCTGGTCGAAAAACTCAATCTCATCCAGCCACCCAACCGCACCGCCCGCACCGCCGAACAGGCTCTCGCGCACGCCTCGGCGATCGGCTATCCGCTGGTGGTGCGCCCGAGCTACGTTCTCGGCGGCCGCGCCATGGAGATCGTCTATTCCGACGAGGACCTGTCGCGCTACATCCGCGAAGCGGTGCAGGTGTCCAACGATTCGCCGGTGCTGCTTGATCGCTTCCTCGACAACGCCGTGGAAGTGGATGTCGACGTGATAGCCGACATGGATGGCAACGTGCTGATCGGCGGCATCATGGAACACATCGAGGAAGCGGGCGTGCACTCCGGCGATTCCTCCTGCTCGTTGCCGCCGTACACGCTGAGCGATTCCGTGCAGCAACAACTGCGCGTGCAGATGACCCAGCTGGCGCGCGAGCTGAAAGTGGTGGGGCTGATGAACGCGCAGTTCGCGATCCAGTTTGATGCCGAAGGCGGCGAGACCATCTTCGTGCTCGAGGTCAATCCGCGCGCGTCGCGCACCGTGCCGTTCGTGTCGAAGGCCATCGGCGTGCCGCTGGCGAAGATTGCCGCGCGCTGCATGGTTGGCCAGTCGCTGGCATCGCAAGGCGCGACAAAGGAATGGGTCCCTGGCTATTTTTCGGTGAAGGAAGCCATCTTCCCGTTCGCGAAATTCCAGAACGTCGACCCGATCCTCGGCCCGGAAATGCGCTCGACCGGTGAGGTCATGGGCGTGGGGCGCACTTTCGAGGAGGCGTTCAGTCGCGCCGAAGAAGCGGCAGGAATCAAGGCGCCGCCGGTGGGCAAGGCCTTCGTGTCGGTGCGTGACGGCGACAAGTCACGGGTGATGGACGTGGCGAGGCTGTTGCTGGAGCGCGGATTTTCGCTGGTAGCCACCAGCGGCACCGCGCGCTACCTGCGCGAGCAGGGTCTGGTCTGCGAGCACATCAACAAAGTCATCGAGGGTCGCCCGCATATCGTCGACCTGATCAAGAATGGCGAGATCACTTACATCGTCAACACCACCGAGGGCAAGGCGGCCATCGCCGACTCCTTTTCGATTCGACGCGAAGCGCTGCAGCACCGGGTCACCTACTCCACGACGATCCCCGGTGCGCGGGCCCTGATCCAGGCCATCGACAGCCGCAACCATCCGCGGGTATGGTCGCTGCAGGAACTGCACAAGGAACTGCACGGATGATCGCGCCGCTGACCACCACCGGAGCGCAACGGCTGCGCGACGAACTCGAAAACCTGAAATCGGTCAAGCGGCCGGCTGTGATCAATGCGATCGCCGAGGCCCGCGCGCATGGCGACCTGAAGGAAAATGCCGAGTACCACGCCGCGCGTGAGCAGCAGGGTTTTATCGAGGGCAGGATCCAGCAGCTGGAATACGTTTTGTCGCACTCGCAGCTGATCGACGTGGGGGCTTTGAATGCCGGAACGCGCGTGGTGTTCGGCGCGACCGTGGACCTGGCCGAATGCGATACCGGCGATGAGGTCACCTACCAGATCGTCGGCGACCTGGAGTCCGACATCAAGCTTGGGTTGATCTCTATCTCATCACCCATTGCGCGCGCGATGATCGGCAAGAACGAAGGCGATACGATCACCATCGATGCGCCCGCCGGGCAGCGCGAGTACGACATCATTGCCGTGCGCTACGTCGGCTGAACGATTCTTTGTCCACGCAGGTGGCAAGGCACAGGATCCTGTTGCTGCCGCAGCGGCGCCGGTTCGCCAACCAGCCGATCTCTGCGGCGATTTCGAAGTTGCTGGGACGCGCCGCTGTGATCACGGCTCAACCTGGCGAGCTTGCGCAGTTACAACGCTACTTCGAGATCATTCCCGCCGGCTGGCCCATGGCGGCGCTCAGCCGCCAACTGGACTGTGGCGACGCTGGGGAAGAGGTCTGGCTCAGGGCCGATCCAGCGTACATCCGGCCGGATGTACGAGGTGCCCGCCTGGTGGCCTGGGGCAACATGGATCTGTCGGAGCCGGAAGCGACGCAATTATTTGAAGCAGTGCGGCCAGCCTTCAGTGACTTGGGCTTGTTGCTTTCGATGGCGGACGCGCAGCGCTGGTACCTGAAAATTCCGCCGCATTGGACGTTGCCGAACTTCGCCGATCCACTCGTTGCGCTGGGCGGCGACCTGCTTGCACACCTGCCGCAGGGCGAGGACGACCGCCGCTGGCGCGCGATCCTCAACGACGCGCAAATTATCTTGCACAATCATCCATTGAATGAGCAGCGCCGATCATCCGGCCGCACGCCGATCAATTCCATCTGGTTCTGGGGTGCGGGCCAATTGCCTGCCATCGTGAATTCTCCAGCTGGCCGCGTAGACAGCGCGTCCCATGAGATCAAGGCCCTTGCCGCCTGTGTTGCGGAACTGCACAGCTTGCAGGCAGCTGACTCGGTGCTCACGGACTTGCGCAATCAGCGCGACTGGGCAGCGCTGGAGGCAGGCGCCCTTGGGGCCGCTTTGCAGCCACCGTTGAGGGGAAAGGACAGCCTGATATTTGATTTCGCCGATGGGCGCGTGTGCATGATCGATTCACGCGCGCGCTGGAAGGTGTTTAGCCGGCCGATTGGAGCGCAGTTTTTCAGCGACCCATGAGCTACGCTAGAGGCCGCGCGGGGGCGACTTCATATGCAATGCAACATCTGTATGGGCCACGATTTCATAGACTTCAATGGCAGGGCCGCAATTCTGTGCGCGCAGTGCGACTCGGCCGAGCGAACCCGGCTGCTTTGGCTGTACCTTGAGCGGATAGGTCTTGTACCCGGATCTCGGGTCTTGCACCTGGCGCCGGAAAAAGGCATCTATGCCAGGCTGGCGTTGTTGCTGCTGCCAGGCAATTACCACGTGCGCGATTTCAGCCCGGAACGCTATACGTTTGCCGAGGGCATCGAGCACATTGATTTGACCCAGTGTGAAGCGCTTCCCTCGGATTATTACGACTTGGTCGTACATTCGCACGTGCTCGAACACATCGGCTGCAACATTGCTCACCCTCTGTTCCACTTGCACCGCGCTTTGAAGATTGACGGCAAACACGTCTTCCAGGTGCCGTTCATGCCGGGGAAATACGACGAGTGCTTCCAGGACATCAGTCCGGCGGAGCGAACCAGGCGCTTCGGCCAGGATGACCATGTCCGCGCGTTCGGAGTCGAAGACGCGGCTTCGCACATCGGCAAGTTGCTGGACATGGACTACCTTCCCGACGCCGAGCGTGACTTTGGTTCGGCTCGGCTCCAGGAAGCCAATGTTCCCGAATACACGTGGAAGGGCTTGTCGCCAAATTCAACGTTTTGCCTGGGCAAGTACCAGATGAATCTGTTGTCGCCGCAAGCATGTATCAGCTGACCCGGCGCGAGGTGCCCGTTCACCAGCGATGGGCTGGGGACACATCGCCGTTGCTGCAACGGATCTATGCCGCGCGCGGAGTGCTCGAGCCGGTGGATGCGGAGCTTGCCTTGGTTCGGTTACTGCCACCGGACCAGCTGTCCGGCATGGCGGCTGCGCTGTCGTTGCTCGCTGAAGCGATTCGGGACGGCCGCAAGATCGTCGTCGTTGGCGATTTCGATTGCGATGGCGCTACCGGAACCGCAGTGGCCGTGCGCGGACTGCGCTTACTTGGCGCAAAGCACGTCGGCTTCCGAGTGCCCAACAGGCTCACGCACGGTTATGGATTGTCACCGGCGCTGGTCGAGGAGTTGCGCCCGCTCGAGCCGTGGCTGCTGATCACGGTGGACACCGGCATCGCTTGCCACGCCGGCGTCGCTGCGGCGAAGGCACTGGGCTGGCGGGTGCTGATTACCGATCATCATCTGCCAGGTGATGAACTGCCCGCGGCCGATGCCATCGTCAATCCCAACCTGCGTGGCGACGGCTTTGCGAGCAAATGCATGGCGGGCGTTGGCGTGGTGTTCTACACCTTGCTCGCCTTGCGCCGGCAGATGCGCGAAGCCGGCGACAGCGCCGCGGCGAAGGCCGATCTATCCAGCCTGCTCGACCTGGTTGCGGTGGGCACGGTGGCCGATCTAGTGCCGCTCGATTACAACAACCGCCTGCTGGTTTCCGCCGGCCTTCGCCGCTTGCGCCGTGGCCAGGGCCAAGCGGGCGTGCTGGCCTTGGCAGCGGTAGCGGGGCGTCCGCTGGAAAACCTCTCGGCCACCGACATTGGCTTCGCTATCGCACCGCGGCTCAACGCCGCGGGCCGCCTGGAGGATATGGCGCTCGGCATCGAATGCCTGCTGACCGATGATCCTGCGCGTGCGGCGGATTTGGCCGCGACGCTTGACCAGATCAATCGCCAGCGCCGTGACCGGCAACAGGACATGGTGGATCAGGCTGATGCGCTGATCCTTTCATTGCCACTGGAAGCAGCGCCTGCGCCCGCACTGGTGTTGTTCGATGCCGGCTGGCATCCCGGCGTCATCGGCTTGGTCGCATCCAGGGTCAAGGACCGCCTGCACCGCCCGGTAATCGTGTTCGCGCCGGCTGAGCCTGGCAGCGCAACGTTGCGCGGCTCCGCGCGATCCATCCCGGGCTTCCACGTGCGCGATGCGCTGGCCGCGCTCGATGCGCGTGAGCCCGGCCGCATCGAGCGTTTCGGCGGCCACGCGATGGCCGCTGGCCTGACCTTGCCGGCTGTGGAGCTGGACTGGTTTCGCAGCAGCTTCGCCGCCTATGCGCAGGCGATGCTGTCGCCCGCGCAGCTGAGGGCGCAGTTGCTGAGCGACGGGCCGCTGGATGCTGACCAGATGACCCGCGAAGTTGTCGACGAGATCGCGGCCGCCGGACCTTGGGGCCAGGGTTTCGAGGAGCCTGTTTTCGACAATGAATTCGAAGTCCAGGACTGGCGCGTGCTCGGCGAGAGCCACCTGAAGCTGTCCTTGCAGCACATCGGCGGCGGCGCCCCTGTGTCGGCCATTCATTTCGGAGGCTGGTCAGGCTTGCCGCCACCTTCGCGCATCCATGCCGCATACGTCCTGGGGGCAGATGACTATCGAGGGCGTAACGGCGTGCAACTGCTGCTGCGCCAGTGGCTGCCGATACCGCTACCCGAGCCCAGTCCAGCCATGCCGGCGACCACGCCCTGACTCCACGCCGCGTCGGCGTTGTTCCGTGGCGGTTATAATTTGCAATCTCAAGACCTTCTATCGCGGATCCCATGGAACTCAATCTCGATCGCCTGCGCATTGCCGACCTGAAGAGCCGGCTGGAT
>JAYSXN010000150.1:0-5703 GCA_043717405.1 Gammaproteobacteria bacterium | reverse complement strand
GCAAGGTGGCGTCGTACTGGCTCAGGCAGACGAAGCGCGACAGCCGCGGCACGCAACCGCGCTCGAAGCCATCGAAGGCAGGCGCCACGAAACACGCGGTGAGCTCGCGCGCGCGATCGGCGCGGAAGTTCATGAAGATCGCGGCATCGCCATCCCGCATCGGCGCGCCCATGCCAATCACCGTCGGCTTGACGAATTCGTCGTTCTCGCAACGCTCGTAGGCCGCCGCAAGCGCGCTCAGCGCATCGGCGGCATGTAGCGGGGACGATCCCTGCGCGATCGCCTCGTAGGCAGGCTGCACGCGCTCCCAGCGCTGGTCCCGATCCATGGCGTAATAGCGGCCAGACACGGTGGTGATGCGCGCATTGCCGGCCTTGCGGCAGGCTTCCTCGAGCGCAAGCAGGCTGGCCTGCGCGGAGCGTGGCGGCGTGTCGCGGCCATCGAGGAAGGCATGCACCGCCACGAAAGGCACCTTTTGCGCCGCGGCCAACTCGAGCATCGCCCACAAATGTCGCTCGTGACTGTGCACGCCACCGGGGGACAACAATCCGAGCAGGTGCAACGTCGCCGCGGGAGCGCGGGCGTCGGCGCAAGCGGCCAGCAACTGCGGGTTGTGCGCAAAACTGCCGTCTTCAATGGCCGCATCGATCCGGGTAAGGTCCTGGTAGACGATGCGGCCGGCGCCGATGTTCATGTGCCCTACTTCCGAATTGCCCATCTGGCCATCGGGCAAACCGACGAAACGCCCTTGCGTGTGCACCAGTGTGTGCGGATAGTCGCGCAGCAGCCCATGCCAGTGCGGCAGATGCGCCAGCGCGATCGCGTTGTCCATGCTCTGTTCGCGGTGCCCCCAGCCGTCCAGGATCAGCAACAACACCGGTTTGGGGCGACTCATTCGGCTACTCCTGACGTTCAGCACGGGCAAATTGTAACCAAGGGGCTTACGCGTGGCTCTAAACCATTTGCCGGCCCGATGCATCGAAAGCCATAACCACAGGAGTAAGCCATGTCCCGAACTTTGCTGACACTAGCACTTGCCCTCGCCCTCGCCGGGCCACAGGTGCAGGCGCACGACAATGACGACGGCGGCGGCCAGGGCGGCAAGGACCGCGCCGGCCAGGACATCAGCCACGTCAACGGCGGCATCAGCACCGAGGATGGCCAGCGTTATGGTGACCTGGACACGGTGAATGGCGGCGTGCATGTGGGCCGCGGCACCAGCGCCGATGACGTGGAAACCGTCAATGGCGGCATTACGCTTGAGGACCAGAGCAAGGTCGGCAGCGTGCAGACGGTCAACGGCGGCATCACCGCGGGCCAGCACGTGGACATCCAGCGCGGTGCCGAAACCGTCAATGGCGGTATCCGCGTCGGCTTCAATTCCCATGTCGGCGGCGATGTTTCCACGGTCAACGGCGGCATCGTGCTGCAACAAAGCCAGGTCGGCGGCGAGCTGGGCACGGTCGGCGGCGACATCACCGTGGGAGCACACACGGTTGTGCACGGCGGCATCCACGTGGACAAGCCGCACGGCATCAGCTGGGGCCGCCAGCGCGTGCCGCGGATCGTCATCGGCCCCGATGCCGTCGTGGAAGGTCCGCTGCGCTTCGAGCGCAAGGTGGAGTTGTTCGTGCATCCGTCGGCCCGGATCGGGGCCGTGACCGGCGCCACCGTGCAGCGATGGACGGACACGCTGCCGGCGCGCGTTGACGACTGAGCGCTCAGTCCTGCAGTCCCGCCGTAGCCGCGATGCGGCG
Source organism: Gammaproteobacteria bacterium (assembly GCA_043717405.1). Classification (GTDB taxonomy): domain Bacteria; phylum Pseudomonadota; class Gammaproteobacteria; order Xanthomonadales; family Xanthomonadaceae; genus Arenimonas. The sequence goes on along the minus strand of JAYSXN010000150.1, from coordinate 3,946 downwards.
TGCGGCGATGAACTGCAGCAACGCTGCGGCGACGTTTCCCGGCTGCGCCATCATCGGCATGTGCCCGCAGTCCGACAGCAGCACCGTCTGGCTATGCGGCAGTTCGCTCGCGAAAATCTTTGCCGCGCTGACATCGATGACGCGATCATCGCGACACCACAGCAACAACACCGGCGACTGCACGCGCGGCAGTTCATCCTGCAGCGAGAACGCTTCCGGGCCGCGGCCGATGCCGTCGAGCACCGATTGCTCGAACTGCTCGTCCAGGCGGCGCCGTTGCACCAGCGCCTCGTCGGCAGGCCAGGGCACGAACGGCGGATGCGTGAACACGATGCCCAGGTAGCGATGCAGTTCACCGCGATTGGTGACGCGAAACGGATTGCGTCCGGCCAGCACGTCGCGGCCGAATTTGTTTTCCTCGAAGCGCACGCCGGCAGAAGACATCAGCGACACCGGCCCCACCAGTTCCGGATGCCGCGCCGAGAGCAGCCCCACGAACTGACCGCCCATCGAGTGCCCGACCAGCAGCGCCGGTTTTTCGCGCAACTGGCGCAGGAAGCCGGCGAGGCGCTCGACCTGCACGCTTGGCCCGTAACTGGCTCCAGCCTTGCGTTCGCTGTCGCCCCAGCCGGGCCAGTCCGGCGCGATGACCCGATGATCACGCGCCAGAATGCGCATGACCGGCAGCCAGTTTTCCTTGGCACCCGTAAAACCGTGTAGCAAGACGATCAGCGGACCGCGGCCGGCTTCCAGGTACGTCCAGCGGTGATCGCCGACTTGCGTTGAGCGCAATTGCGCTCCCGCCAGCCAGCGTTGCCGCGCGAACTCGGCGTCGAGCACGCGGCCCGGCAACGCCACCGCCACGCCAACCGTGGCGAGCGCCAGGCCAAGCGATACCGCCAGGGCAATGCGGCCGCGCGTCATGTGCTCAAGGTTGCGGCGGCTTGAGCATCAGCGTCTGCTGCACCGACACGATGGTGATCGGGTGATAGCCCGGCCGCGCATCGGCAAAAACCTTGCGGGCAAATTCCAGGCCATCCGCGCTTGCCGCCAGTGCGACGTAAGTGGGCATGATCAGCTTGCGCCGGCCGATGCTGCCGAGGAATTGCGCAATTGCCGGGCGTGCCTGCGCGTAGCCGCTGCGCACAGTCAGCGGGTACCAGCGTTGCGCGATCTCGGCGTTGGCGGTGCCGGTGAAGTGGAACGCCGCATCGAGTTCGCCCAACTGCGCGACGGATAACTGCGCGGGCATGCCTTCCAGGAAATGCACCCATTCCTGGGTGCTCCAAGGCTGTACCGGCAACGTGGCTGCCGCGCGCTTGCCGGCCAGCCAATCGTTGCGCAATGCATCCACCGCGGTGAAGCGCGGCGACACTTCAGGCCGCGCAGTCGGCGGTAAACCGGGCTCGTGCAACCAGGCGTGCAACTCGGCGTCGGTGGTTTTGCCCGGGTTCGGCGTTACCAGTTCCGCGCGCAGGAAGCGCTCGAACTCGGCGCTGTCGGTGCTGGTGAAGGCATGGTCATCGAACCATTTGCGCAGGAAGCGATCGAATGTTTCGCGACCGTAGCGCTGCTCGAGGAACGTCAGGAACCACTGGCCCTTGATGTAGGCAACCGAAGTCAGTGCTTCATCGGGATCGCGTCCCAGCAACGGCGGCAAGGCCAGCAACTGGTCGGCTGGTTTGATGCCTTTCATCTCGTCTGCGAGCTCGTGCTGGCTGATCACGGTTTCCATCTGCGCCAGGTCCGCGCCAAACAACGATTCGGTAATGCGGTGCTCCACGTAGCTGGTGAAGCCTTCATTGAGCCAGATGTCCTTCCAGCTGGAATTAGTGACCAGGTTGCCGGACCAGCTGTGCGCCAATTCGTGCGCGATCAGGCTGACCAGTGACCTGTCGCCCACGATGACAGTGGGCGTGGCGAAGGTGAGCCGCGGGTTTTCCATGCCGCCGAATGGAAAGGACGGCGGCAGTACCAGGATGTCGTAGCGTCCCCACCGGTACGGGCCATACAGCGCCTCGGCGGTGGCGATCATTTTTTCGGTGTCGGCAAACTCATGCGCCGCCTTGCCAGCCATCGCCGGCTCGGCCCAGACGCCGGCGCGCGAGGAAATCGGCCGGAACACCAGGTCGCCCGCGGCAATCGCCAACAGGTAGGAGGGGATCGGCTGCGGCATCTGGAAGTGGTAGTCGCCATCACGCGCCGAGGTCGGATCGTTGTCGGCGCTCATCACCGCGGTCACGTCACGCGGCGTGCGAATGTGCGCCTCGTAGGTGAAGCGCACGCCGGGCGTGTCCTGCAGCGGCACCCAGCTGCGCGCATGGATCGCCTCGGACTGGCTGAACATGAATGGCGTGGTCTTGCCCAGCGTCATCGCCGGAGTCAGCCATTGCAGGCCGGACGCTTCCGGCGAGGTACGGTAATCGATCCGCACCTTTCGCCACTGCCCGGGCATTGCAATGTTGAGGCGGCTGCCAAGGATCGCATCGCGGGCATCCAGCCGATACCGGAGCGGTTTCCATGCGTCGCCATCGAAACCCTCCACGGCCGAAAGTGACAGGTCGCGGGTGTCTAGCTGCAATGTGCTTGCGGCCGGATCGAGCCAGTTCAAATCAAGCGTGGCGGATCCGGCCAGTACTTTTTTTGCGAAATCGACCTGCAGGTCAAGGGCGAGGTGCTTGATCCGGACTTTTTCCGGCTCCGCATAGGAATTGACGTCGTGGCTGGACATCGTTGCAGGGTCGGCTAGGGTCACGGTTGGCTCCGCGGGTTTGGCGGGTTCGGCAGGCACTGGTTTCTGGCATGCCGCCAAGGGCAGCAGCAACAGTCCGGCAATCACAAAAGGGGCGCGTCGCATGTGCAACTCCTGTCACGGTAAAAACGCAGTCCGCTCGGATCAAGCCGTGTTCACGTCCGGTAGCCGGAGTGGATGGCGACAATGCCGGCGCTCAGGTTGCGGTATGCACAACGATCAAATCCGCAACTACCCATGAGTGCTTGCAGCTCGTCCTGTGGCGGGTGCTTGCGGATCGACTCGGCGAGGTACTGGTAGCTGGCAGCATCACGTGCAAACAGCTGGCCCAGCCGCGGCAGCACCTTGAATGAATGGAAGTCGTACAGCGGCCGGAACCACTCTGGCCGTACTTGCGAAAACTCCAGCACCAGCGCGCGGCCGCCGATCTTGAGCACGCGATGCATCTCGCCCAGAGCCGCGGCTTTGTCGGTGACGTTGCGCAAGCCAAACGCGATGGTCACGAGCTCGAAGCTGCCATCTGGAAACGGCAAGGCCTCCGCGTTCAACTGCACGTAGCGCAATCCCGAGACGAGTCCGCGATTCGTCAGTCGATCCCTGCCGACACCAAGCATGTCGGCGTTGATGTCGCCAACCACCACCTCGCCAGTGTCCCCAACGCGCTCGTGCAACAACACCGCTATGTCCCCAGTGCCACCGGCGAGGTCGAGCACGCGGTCACCGCGCCTGACACCGGAAGTACCCACGAAATAGCGCTTCCACAGGCGATGCACGCCAAGCGACATGAGGTCGTTCATCAGGTCGTACTTGCCGGCCACGGAGGAGAATACTTCACCGACGAGTTTTTTCTTTTCCGCGACCGGGACGTCCCGGAAGCCGAAATGGGTGGTCTGGTCTGCTGGCTCGCTCATGCGCCCGATTCTGATTAATGGCTATTTACGCACGACGTCAACGAATCCGACGCTGGCCCAATCACAGGTGTTGGTCCCATTGCCGCTGTTGACCGATATCTTCAACGTCCGGGCAGCGGACGTGTCGAGCTTGACCAACGCGTTATAAGTCTGGTCGACGGTAACCGTGGTTGGCGCGCTTCCGTCCAGTGACCAGGACATGGCCACGATTCCCGCCTCGGGTCGCGGCGCGCAGGGCGGGTTCTGGCTCAGATCCTCGATGTAGGGCGACAGCGTCAAAGAA
>JAYSXN010000149.1:0-1886 GCA_043717405.1 Gammaproteobacteria bacterium | reverse complement strand
GCGCCGTCGCGCGCCATGGCAGTTCGACAGCGAAACCGGCCGCCGCCAGTTGCTCAGGTTCTTCGAAGTGCTCGACCTTGACAGCTTTGGACTGGAAGAATTTCCGCTGGCCGTGGCCGCTGCGGGCGCGCTGCTTGGCTACGTTGAAGAAACGCAGAAGCAACGCCTTCCGCACCTGACGCGCATCATCCTCGAGTCGGCCGATGAAGCCATCGCCATCAATGCCGCCAGCCGCCGGCATCTGGAGTTGGACTCGCGTGCCGACGGCCGCGCGCAGCACACGCTTCTTGCCGTGCTCGACGCCACTGCCTCCCCGATGGGCGGCCGGCTGCTGCGGCGCTGGCTGCAACGCCCCCTTCGCGACCAGGCAGTGCTGGCCGAGCGCCACCACGCCGTCCAGCAATTCCTCGATGCGCGCGGCAGCATTTCACTGCTGGAACAATTACGCGGCCTTGGCGACATTGAAAGAATCCTGACGCGCATAGCCTTGCGCTCGGCTAGGCCGCGCGACCTGTCGACCTTGCGTGATGGGCTACTTGCATTGCCGTCGATCGGTTCGCTGCTGCAAGCCATCGATTCTCCGCGCGTGCAACTGCTCGCCGCTGAACTGGGCAGCCACGATGAAAGTGCCGCGCTGCTTGCCGCCGCCATCGTGCAACAGCCGCCGGTGCTGCAACGCGATGGCGGTGTCATCGCCGACGGCTTCGATGTCGAACTGGATACGCTGCGCGAACTGTCCACCCATGCCGACCAGTTCCTGGCCGACCTCGAGATTCGTGAGCGCGCGGCCAGCGGCATTGCGACGCTCAAGGTCGGCTACAACCGCGTGCACGGCTACTACATCGAGATCAGCAAGGGCCAGGCCCAGCGTGCGCCAGCACACTACATACGACGGCAGACCCTGACCGGCGCCGAACGCTACATCACCGAGGAGCTCAAGCAGTTCGAGGACAAGGTGCTGTCGGCGCGCGAGCGTTCGCTGACCCGCGAGCGAGCGCTGTACGAATTCCTGCTCGACAGCCTGGCGCATGCCCTTGAGCCGCTCAAGCGCTGCGCCGCGGCCCTGGCGGAAATCGACGTACTGGCCGCATTCGCCGATCGCGCCGAGAAACTCGAGTGGTCGTGTCCGCAACTGACGCAGGAACCGGGCGTGCTGATCGAGCGCGGCCGGCATCCGGTGGTGGAGGCGGTACGCAACGAACCCTTCGAACCCAACGACCTGCATCTGCATCCGGAGCGCCGGATGCTGGTCATCACCGGTCCCAACATGGGCGGCAAGTCCACCTACATGCGGCAGAACGCGTTGATCGTGCTGCTCGCCCACATCGGCAGTTTCGTGCCGGCAGCCCGCGCATGCATCGGTCCGATAGATCGCATCCTGACCCGCATAGGCGCCGGCGACGATCTCGCCCGCGGACAATCGACCTTCATGGTCGAGATGTCGGAGACCAGTTACATCCTGCACCACGCCACCGAGCGATCACTGGTACTGATGGATGAGATAGGGCGCGGAACCTCGACCTACGATGGCCTGTCGCTGGCCGAAGCCTGCGCCCGCCACCTCGCCGGCAGCAATCGCGCATTCACTCTTTTTGCGACGCATTATTTCGAGCTGACCGCGCTGGCCGAGCCTGGCAATGGCATCGCCAACGTGCACCTGGACGCGATCGAGCACGGTGACAAACTGGTCTTCATGCATGCGGTGAAAGACGGCCCGGCCAACCGCAGCTTTGGTCTGCAGGTGGCCGCGCTCGCCGGGCTGCCCCGCGAGGTGATAGCCCAGGCACGCAAGACGCTGCATTTGCTGGAGTCGCGGGCTGGCGTGGATTCGGGCGCGCCGGTCTCTCCAACCGCGCTGGATGCGCCGCGGCAGATGGGCCTGTTCG
>JAYSXN010000148.1:0-5714 GCA_043717405.1 Gammaproteobacteria bacterium | reverse complement strand
GCGCTTTCAGGATGGCGTCGAGGAACGCCTTCCTGCCGGCCGCGACGAAGGCCACTTCCTTCGAGTCGACGGGGTGGAACTTGCCGTCGTACACGGTGACGCGAATATCCTGCAACTGGTAGCCGGCGATGGCGCCGCCATGCAGCACCTGGCGCACGCCTTTTTCAACCGCCGGGATGAATTGCCCCGGGATGGTGCCACCGCGCACGGCATCGACGAACTCGAAACCGGCGCCGCGCTCCAGCGGTTCAACTTTAAGGAAAACCTCGCCGAATTGACCGGCGCCGCCGGTCTGCTTCTTGTGCCGATGGTGGCCCTCGGCATTGGCGCTGATGGTTTCGCGGAAGGCGATCCGCGGTGGCCGCGATTGCACGTCGATTCCGTAGCGCTCCTTCATGCGCTCCAGCAGCACGCGCAGGTGCAATTCGCCCAGGCCGCGGACGACTGTTTCATTGAGCTCATGGTTGTGTTCGATGGTGAAGCCGGGATCCTCCTCGGCGAGTCGATGCAGGGCCGTCGCCAGCTTTTGTTCCTGTCCGCGGGTGGCAGCCTTGATGGCCAGGCCGAACATCGGCTTCGGCAATTCAACGGGCTTGAGATGGATGTTGTCCTCGTCGTGTGAGTCGTGCAGCACCGCGTCGAAGTGGATTTCCTCAACCTTGGCCACCGCGGCAATATCGCCGGCAATCGCACTGTCGATCTCGACATGCTCGCGCCCTTTCAGCTTGAACAAATGGCCGACCTTGAAAGCGCGCTTGCCATCATCGATGAACAACTGGCTGTCGCGGCGCACGCTGCCCTGGAACACGCGGAACACGCTCAGTTTGCCGACGAACGGATCGTTGATGATCTTGAACACATCGGCGACCACATGCGCCTTGGGATCGAGCGTCAGCACCAGCGGCTTCGCCGCGGCGCCCTCGCCCTTGAAAAACTGCGCAGGATTGCCCTCGACGGGACTGGGAAACAGGCGCTCGGCCAGGTTCAGCAACTCGCGCACGCCGGCGCCGGTGCGCGCGGACACGAAGCAGATGGGCACCAGATGGCCTTCGCGCAGGCATTGTTCGAATGCTTCATGCAATTCCTGGCCAGACAGCCCGGTCTCGCCCAACTCCAGGTAGCGCCCCATCACCGATTCGTTGACCTCGACGACCTGGTCGATAATGCGCTGGTGCGCCATGGCGACCGATTCGACATCACTGTCGCCGTCCGGCGACTGGAAGCAGTCAACCACCGCCGTACCATTGTTCGCAGGCAAGTTGATCGGCAGGCATTCGCTGCCGAAGGCCTCGCGAAGCTGCGCGATGAGCGCGGCAAGCCCGCCCGGATTCGCGTCCATCTTGTTGACCACCAGCACCCGGCACAGGCCGCGCGCCTGCGCCGCTTCCATCATGCGCCGCGTGCCGTATTCGAGGCCATGCGCCGCGTTGACCACGATGCATGCGGTTTCAACCGCTGAGAAAGCCGAGAGTGTCGGGCCGCGGAAATCCGGAAACCCGGGGGTATCGATCAGGTTGACGTGGATGCCGCCATGGTCGATCGAGGCGATGCAGGTGTTCAACGAATGACCGCGGGATTTTTCCATCGGATCGAAATCCGACACGGTGGTGCCACGCTCGATCGAGCCTGCCGTGGGTATTGCGCCGCCGGCATGCAGCAGGGCTTCGAAAAGCATGGTTTTGCCGGCGCCTGGGTGGCCTGCCAGGGCCACGTTGCGGATTTGCCCGGTGCTGTACGACATAACGACCTCTCCTTGGCTCGCGGAGCTGAGGGCGTCATGGTCGGCGGCGCGGGAGCGCGGCCTCGGGTTGCGTCGGGCAACCGCGCGTCGGTCATGGCGGACGCCCCGAAAGGGCCGGGGAGGTCTAGCCTTTCACCGGCACTGCGCGCGGTCAAGGGCATAATGAGCGCCCAGCACAGGCCAGGAGAAAAACATGGGCTTCAAGCGATTCGCCACGGCGCATTGGCAAGGTGACCTGAAAACCGGGCAGGGCGCCATGAGCACCCCGCAAAGCGGTTTGTTCGCGGAGCAGCGGTACTCCTTCAATAGCCGTTTCGGCGATGAGAAAGGCACCAATCCTGAGGAATTGCTGGCGGCCGCGCACGCCGGCTGCTTCAGCATGGCGCTGGGCTTCATGCTCGGCAATGCCGGACACGTCGCCACGCGCATTGATACCCGGGCCGAGGTTTTGATGGAAACGGGCGAAGCCGGACCCGGCGCCACGGGCGTAAATCTGCTGGTGACTGCCACGGTTCCGGGAATCAGCGCCGCCGAGTTTGCTGCCGTAGCGGAAAATGCCAAGAAGAATTGCGTGATCTCACGAGCTTTGGCGCTACCGGTTACCCTGAGCGCTACCTTGGTGGAGTGAGTGCGCGAACCCGATAGGCTGCCACTCTGTCGGCAACCTGAACGGCATTAATAAACTGTCGCAAAATTAAGGCTGGGGTTACCCGGACTTCCGTAGTGTGCGTCCTGCGCCATCCCGGCGAATGGAGTTTGAATCATGAATCGCATCGCAGTCAGCGTTCTTGCCTTGGCCATTTCCACTGCTGCCGGCAGTGCCATGGCAAATCATCTCGACAACAATGGCTATGACAACAGCAACTCCGCCTACGCCAACAGCAGCCCGCGCCGCGACATCGCGCAGGTGATCCGCGTTGACCGCATCGGTGGCGGCTACCAGAACGACTCCTACCAGCGCCAGGAATGCTGGGACGAGCAGACCAACGCTTATCAGGATGGTTATTACCGCGACAGCAACGGCCGCCTGTACCGCCGTGGCGGGAGCGGCAACGCCACCGACAGCAATACCAACGGCACGCTGATCGGCGCCCTGATTGGCGGCGCGCTCGGCAACCAAGTCGGCAAGGGTGATGGCCGCAAGGCTGCCACGCTCGGTGGCGCGGTGGCCGGTGGCCTGATCGGCAACAAGATGGATCGCAACCACCAGGCTGGTGGCTACGACCAGTACCAGGACAACAGCGGCACGGTCCGTCGCTGCCGTACCGTGACGGAAAACGACAACGGCGATGGTTACGACAACGGCCCGAGCCGTTACAACGTCACCTACCGTTATGCCGGCCACACCTATCACGCGGTCACTCGCTACAACCCGGGCCGCACGCTGCGCGTCGTGGTTGACGTGCGTCCGCAGGATGAAAACATGGCCAATCGCCGCTGAGTCAGGGGTGAAAAGTTGAAAAGGAAAGGGGCCGGAAGGCCCCTTTCTCTTGCGCAATTCACCAGTTGAGTTCACCGCTGACCAGGATGTCGCAACCGCCGCCGACCCACACCTGCCGCTCGCCGTCGATGCTGAGCAGGAGCTGTGCATCGCGCTGCATTTCCCGGCCCTGGCTGACCTTATAAGCATTGCCGAGCTCGGCCAGCGCGTTGGCTTCGTCAAGAAACGCAGCGATGGCGGCGTTGGCGGCGCCGGACGCCGGGTCTTCATCAATGCCTACGCCGAGCGGAAAGGCGCGTACCACCAGGCCATGATTGGCGCGTGCAAATACGCACAAGCCCAAGCTCTGCGTCTGTCGGGCCAACGTGCTTATCGCGGCCAGGTCCGGAGTCATCGTGCGCACTGCCGCTTCGTCGGCAAGTTCTGCCAGCCACCAGCGACGGCCGCCTTCGACCAGCGCAGGCGGCAAAGGCCCGAGTGCGCAACCGGTGAGTGCCCGGTGCAGCAACGCGTAGCCTTCGTCGGTGTGGCCCGCGATGCGTGAACGCGGCACGCGAACGGACAAGGTCTGCCTTCCCTCCAGCAGGACACGTCGTAATGGCAGGATGCCGGCAAGGCATTCCTGGCGCAGCTCAGCGGCATCCGCGCGGATGTGCCCACCGGCGAGCAACGCATACGCGGTGCCGATGCTCGGGTGTCCGGCAAAGGCGATTTCCTGGCGCGTCGTGAAGATGCGCACGCGATAATCGGCAGCGGCGCTGGACGGCGGCAGCACGAACGTGGTTTCTGCAAGGTTGGTCCACGCAGCGATCGCTTGCATCTGACCGCTATCAAGGCCCCGCGCATCGAGCACGACAGCCAGAGGGTTGCCGCTGCCCGGCCGAACCGAGAACACGTCTACCTGCGCGAAGGCATAGCTGCCAAGGCCAGTCACCACGCCAGCGTCCCCGTGACCACGGTCTGGATTTGGCCGCCGATCCAGGCCTGGTCATCGGCATCCACGGCAACCTCGACAAAGCCATCGCGGCCGACTTCGCGTCCCTGGCTGGACGTATAGCGTCTCGAGGGCAGCCGCTGGTTGAGATGCAACCAGGCGGCAATGGCCGCGTTGGCACTGCCGGTGACGGGATCTTCGGCAATGCCGTCGGCTGGGCAGAACGCGCGGACGACGAGACGGTGATCGGCCGCGACAGCGCGGGCAAACACCGCCAGCCCCACTGCGCCGGTAGCGCTGGTGAGTCGCGCGATGGCTTCGAGCTCCGGTTGCATGCTGCGCACTGAACCTTCGTCGGCCAGTTCGAGCAGCCACCAGCGTGGACCGTTGTCCATCAGCACAGGTGGCAGGGCGCCCAGGCGCAACCGCGCAAGCACGGGCGGCCACAGCGCCGCGTGCACCTGCATGGCCACCGGCCGTGCTGACGGGGCGCGGACATGCAGCCGGCGCCTCGGACCTTCGTCAACACGGATGGGGAGCAGGCCAGCTGCACACTCCTGCAGCATCTGCCCGTCCACCGCACTGGCGAAACCAGTCTCGAGCGCGACATGAGCGCTACCAACGCTCGGGTGTCCGGCGAAGGGTAATTCCTGCCGGGGCGTGAAGATGCGCACGCGATAACTTGCCCCGGGCAAAGTAGGCGGTAACAGGAACGTGGTCTCGGACAGATTGGTCCAGTTCGCGAACGCCTGCATGGACCGGGTATCCAAGCCCTCGGCATCGACCACCACCGCCAGCGGATTGCCGGCACCGGGCGCCGCGGCAAAAACGTCGACTTGGGCAAAGCGGCGGAAGGCGGGCATCGTCTATCATTCCCTCGCGCTCGATTGCGCACACGAATGATACGTTGGCCAGGAGCCACCGCACCCAATGAGCGACACTGCCGCCGGCGACTGGATCGTTTTGAAGTTCGGTGGCACCAGTGTGTCCCAGCGCCTACGCTGGGACAATATTGGCCAGCTGGTGCGCGAGCGCCATGATAAAGAAGGGGCGCGGGTGCTGGTCGTTGTATCGGCGCTGTCCGGCGTCACCAATGCCCTGCAATCGATGATCGAGCAGCGCGGCGACGCCTTGGCCGTCGCTGCCACCGTCGATGCGCTGCTGACGCGGCACCAGGAATTTGCTGTCGAACTCGGCCTTGCCGCGTCCGTCATGCGCGAGCGGCTGGGTGCGCTGAGCGCGATCGCGGTCGACCCCCGGCGCTGCGGGGCCGGTTACGAATGGGCAGCAGAGCTTCTGGCGCAGGGCGAACTGTTGTCCTCGGCACTCGGCGTTGCCTACCTACAGGCACAAGGCCTGCCGGTCGAATGGCTGGATGCGCGCGAGTGCCTACAGGCGCTCGTGCTTCCCAACCAGAGCGAATGGGCGCAGCGCCTGTCGGTGTCCTGTGCTCCCGACCGCGACGGCGCCGCACGCGGGCGGCTCGATGCTGGCGCGCGCCTGCTGGTCACCCAGGGTTTCATCGCCGGTCATCCCGACGGCGGCACGGCGGTGCTCGGCCGCGGCGGTTCGGACACCTCGGCGGCGTACTTCGGCGC
>JAYSXN010000147.1:0-5726 GCA_043717405.1 Gammaproteobacteria bacterium | reverse complement strand
TGCCTGCCTCCGCGGCTACGTTTTGTCGCGCCGCATTCCGGGCCAGCGGGCGGAATGGTGTTCCGCTGCTGAAGCCGGCATTGTCCACAGCACCGGTCCAGCTCATGGGAACGCGCAGCTTGCTGTCGCCTTGCAATCCTGGCGCCGAACCCATGCCAATCTCCTCGCCATAGAACACGAAAGGCGTGCCCGGCTGCAGCAGGTAGGTCGCCGCCGCCAGGCGATATTGCGCAAGATCGCCGTGTACCTGGTCCCACAGGCGCTCGCCCGCGAACAGGTCGTGGTTGGATACCATCGTCGCGATACTCGCGGGGGCCGAGCGAAAGTATTCGGCAACGCGGCGGATCGCGGCTCGGTTGCCACCGGCGGCAGCAGCGAAATCGGGCGCGCGATCCAGCGCGAACGCCGCACCGCAGGCCGTGCTCGCTGCGTAGCTTTGCGGATCGCGCGCAGCCTCGCAAACTATATAGCGGCGTGGATAGCTCTGGACCAGCGCACGCAGGCGACCCATCAACAAATAGTTTTCCGGCTGGTCGAACCAGGCATTCGGCCCGTGCTCCACGAGGTGCGAAACCGCGTCGAAGCGAAAACCGTCAATGCCGCGGTTCAACCAGAAGCGCAGGTTGTCCTCATGGAAGGCAATGACTGCCGGATTGGTCAGGTCGAAGTCCGGCATCGTCGCCGAAAACTGCGCCAGATAGGCGCCGTTTCCGGTACGCACCCAGGGATCCTTGCCCATGATCTGCCAACCCGACGGAGCATTGTCACGCCACATGTACCAGGCGCGGAAGCGGCTGGTCGGCGACGCCGCGGCCGCCTGGAAAAATGGATGCGCGGCAGCGCTGTGGTTCAGCACGTAGTCGACAACGATGCCAATGCCGCGCGCATGCGCTTGCCGCACGAGTTCGTCGAAGTCGGACAGGCTGCCGTACGCCGGCTCGATGTCGCGGTAGTCGGTTACCGCATAGCCGTGGTCGTGATCCTGGCTGGGCGTGATCGGCATCAGCCACAGCCCACGCACGCCAAGCTGTTGCAGGTAGTCCAGCGACTGGGTAAGGCCTCGCAGATCCCCGACGCCATCGCCATCACTGTCGCGGTAGGCACGGACGAAGATTTCGGCGAAGGCACCGTGTTGCCAGTCCGCCGGCAACTCGCTGCCCCGGTCGATGCGGGGCACCGAAGCGCTGGCGCGCATCAGCTGGGCGGGAGAAGGCAGCGGCACGTCCGGCGCCGACAAGATCGGTGGGACGCTTGCCACCTCGCCTCGGACGAGGGAACTGGCAAGGAAAGCGATGAGTAAGGTGGCGGCCGATATCCGGGCAGCAGACACGAATGCAGGCATGGGGCGCAGCCGAGGAATGTAGACAAACTACGTTATGACACAAGCGCGCGTGTGGGCAAATAGTCGGCTAGAATCGCGCCGTTGCAGTGACCCGTCTGAGCAGCTTGTAGTAAAGTTACGAATGCGCTTTGCATCCCGGTCGATCCGCAAGTTCACTGCCACCTGCCTCCTCGGCTGGTTTGGCACCGACGTGTGCGCAGCCGGTACCCTGCTCAACTGTAATGGCGCCGCCATCTCACGCGTGGTCCAGCCTAGCGCAATGAAGGCCGGCGAGGCTCGGGCTTATTGGCTATCGCGGCAATGGCTGCAATGGCCGGGCGCAGGTGCCGGGGGCAGGTTTCGGCTCTACTTTTCGTCATCCGCCACGCTGCACACGCAAAACGGCCGCCTGGCAGGCGCCGATGGCTGGCTGAGCGTGGAGCCATCGGACCAGACCATGCCGGCAAGCGTGGCAGGACGCTTCAAATTCATCGGGCGGGGACCACGGCTACGCATTCCTGACAACTCGCTGCCCCGATTGCCAGTCCTGCTGCAGGATCAAATGCTGCTCGTCCACGAAGACCTGGCTGGACACGTCCTGGATGCGACGGGAGTGCAGTTGCCGGGCGCACTCGACGACTGGTTTTCGGCAGCGGCGACAGATGACAGCCTCGGTGTGACGTACATCGGTAACCAGCGACAGTTCAAGCTGTGGGCGCCCACGGCGCGTGCGGTTTCGCTATGCCTTTATCGCGACGGCAAGGCCAGCGAGGCTTCGGCGTCGGTGCCGTTGCGGCGTGACCTGCACACCGGCATCTGGAGCACGGGCCAGGTCGGTGCGCCTGGCTCGGCGTACTACCTTTACCTGGTTGATGTGATGGTGCCGGGTCTTGGCCTGGTACGGAACCGGGTCACCGATCCGTATTCGACCAGCCTTGGCGCGGACGCGCAGCGCAGCTACAGCGCCGATCTTGCCTCGGCGCAGTTGAAACCTGCCGGCTGGGACGCAACGCCGCTGCCCAAAGCCCTCGCAAGCCAGACCGACATGGTCATCTACGAACTGCACGTGCGCGATTTTTCCAGCAACGACGCCTCGGTGCCGGCGCACCACCGCGGCCGCTACCTCGCCTTCACCGATCTCGATTCGCAAGGCATGCAGCATCTGCGGGGACTAACAAATTCCGGCCTGACCGATGTGCACCTGCTGCCTGTGTTCGATTTTTCCTCGGTGCCCGAGCAGGGTTGCAGCACGCCGACCGTACCCGCTGCCCCGCCCGACGATGACCGGCAACAGGCAGCAACGACAGCCGCAGCCGCCAACGATTGTTTCAACTGGGGCTATGACCCGGTGCACTTCAGCGCACCGGAAGGCAGCTATGCGACCGATGCAGCAGATGGCGCGGTGCGCGTACGCGAATTCAGGCAGATGGTGCAGGCCTTGCACCGCATTGGACTTCGCGTTGGCATGGATGTCGTCTACAACCACACCAGTGCGGCCGGGCAGGATCGGGCATCGGTGCTCGATCGCATCGTGCCGGGCTACTACCAGCGACTGGACGCGCTGGGGCAGGTGGAGCATTCGACCTGCTGCGCAAACACCGCCACCGAAAACCTTATGATGGGCAAGTTGATGCTCGACTCGGTGCTCACCTGGGCTACCCGGTACCGCATCGATTCGTTCCGCTTCGACTTGATGGCGCACCAGCCGCGGGCATTGATGGAATCGCTGCAGGCGCGGCTGGACCACACGGTCGGGCGGCACGTCAACCTCATCGGCGAAGGTTGGAACTTCGGCGAAGTAGCCAATGGCGAGCGCTTCGTGCAAGCCTCGCAACTGTCGCTGGGCAACAGCGGTATCGGCACTTTCAGCGACCGCGGTCGCGATGCTTTGCGTGGCGGCAGCGCTGGTGACAGCGGCATGGATTTGTTGGCGCGGCAGGGCTATGTCAATGGCCTGTTCTACGACCCGAATGCTGTCGCAACCGCCACACGGGCGGATTTGCTTCGAACCGCAGACCTGGTGCGCGTCGGCCTCGCTGGATCATTGCGCAGTTTCCACATGCAGACTTTCGACGGCCGCGATCACACCCTGGAGCAGGTGGCCTACGGTGACCAGCCTGCGGGCTATGCCGCCGAGCCAGGCGAGGTGGTGAACTATGTCGAGAACCACGACAACCAGACGCTGTTCGATATCAATGCGCTGCGCCTCCCGCGGGCGACCAGTAGCGATGAGCGCGCGCGCGTGCAACTGCTCGCCGCTGCGGTGATCGCCTTCAGCCAGGGTGTCGCCTACTTCCACGCCGGCGTGGACACGCTGCGTTCCAAATCGCTGGACCGCAACAGCTTCGATTCCGGTGACTGGTTCAATCGCATCGACTGGAGCTACCAGGACAATTATTTCGGCAGCGGCTTGCCGCCGCGCCAGGACAACGGCAAGGATTACGCGTTGCTGCAGCCGGTGCTGGCAGATACCCGCATCAAGCCCCGGCCAGCGACGATTGCCTTCATGCGCAACGGCTTCCGCGATTTGCTGCGCATACGCGCCAGCACGCGCCTGTTCCGGCTGGCCGACAGCGAGCAAGTGCGCGCGCGGCTGAAATTCTTCAACGCAGGTCCGACGCAAAATCCGGTGGTGATCGCCGCGCACCTGGACGGCGCCGACCTCGCGGACGCCAGGTTTCGCGAAGTCATTTACCTGGTCAATGTCGACCCGCACACACAGACATTGACGTGGGCCGATGCGGCGGGCAAACACTACGTATTGCATCCGGTACAACAGTCCACTGATGCCGCCGACAAGCGGCCAGCGCGGCAGGCTGCTTTCGACAGCTCGAACGGCCGCTTCACCGTGCCAGGACGAACCGCCCTCGTTTACGTGGTGCTGCCATGACGCCGATCGATCAGGCAGCAGCGCCAATGCTCGACACTTTGCTGCTGTTCGGCGCGACCGGCGACTTGTCCCGGCGTTACCTGTTTCCCTCGCTGGTGCACTTACAACGCGACCGCTTGTTGCCCGCGGACTTCCGCATCGTCGCGCTGGGACGCCAGGATTTTGACGAGAACCAGTTCCGCGACTGGCTTCGTGGTCAGTTGCCCGTCGAGGCGAGTCGTAACCGGGAGGCCTTCGAGCAACTGCTTTCGCGCACGCAGTACCTCGCCATCGACCTTGTCGACAGCGCCGCTATGGCCGCTGCGTTGTCGACCTTCACCGACCGGCCCTGCGTCAGTTACATGGCCATTCCGCCCGACCTGTTCGTGGCGACGTGCGACGGCCTGCAGGCCGCGGGCCTGCTCAACGGTCCCTCGCGCCTGGTGCTGGAAAAACCGATCGGCCACGACCTTGCCTCGGCGCGCGTCATCAATGCCCGGCTGCGCAGCTACCTCGACGAGTCGCGCATCTTCCGCATCGACCATTACCTGGGCAAGGCCCCGGTGCAGAATCTGCTGGCCTTGCGTTTCGGCAACACGTTGATGGAAGCGGTCTGGCACAACCGCTGGATCGAGTCGGTGGACATTCTGGTCGCGGAAACCGATGGCGTGGATGGGCGGGAAAATTACTACGCGCAGTACGGGGCGCTGCGCGACATGGTGCAGAACCACATGCTGCAATTGCTGGCGCTCATTGCCATGGAACCGCCGGGGTCCATGGACGCCGAGAGCCTGCGCGACGAAAAACGCAAAGTCCTGCGCGCGCTGCGCCCAATGACGGCGGCCAATGTTGGCGAGCACAGCGTGCGCGGCCGCTATCGCAATGGCGTCGTGGATGGCCGCGAGGTCGCCGGCTTCGACCATGCCAGCGACGCCGAGACCTTCGTTGCATTGCGTGCGCATATCGACAACTGGCGCTGGGCTGGCGTGCCGTTTCGCCTGGTAACCGGCAAGCGGCTGGCGCAACGCACCACCGAGGTGGTGGTGTCGTTCAAGCCGGTCTCGCACTGGGTGTTTGACAAGCCGCCGGATTCAGGTGCCATGCCCAATCGCCTGGTGATGCAGCTGCAACCTGATGAGAACATTGCACTCGGCCTGATGGGCAGCCTGGCGGCACCGGAGTGGGGCAGCATGCAGTTGCAGCCAATGTCGCTCGACCTGTCCATGGCCGCCACGCCGCAGCGACGTATCGCCTACGAGCGGCTTCTGCTCGATGCGCTGCATGGCAGCCAGGCCTTGTTCGTTACCGGGGAGGAAGTCGAAGCAGCGTGGTCATGGATCGACAGCATCAGCCACGCCTGGCAGGAAGCTGGCATCGCCGCGCGTCCGTACGCTGCGGGCTCGTGGGGGCCTGCGGACGCAGCTGATTTCCTCCCGGTCACGGTTCCCGCGTCGATGAGGCCATTGAAGAAACCATGATCAGCCACTACGCCCTGCTCGCCGACATTGGCGGCACCAACGCGCGCTTCGCCTTGGC
>JAYSXN010000146.1:0-5730 GCA_043717405.1 Gammaproteobacteria bacterium | reverse complement strand
AGACCTTGAGTCCCTACGAGCCGACAGACGAGCAATCAGCGCTCTACGCTTGACGCGCGGTTGAGCCGCCGCTAACATGCGCGCTCTCCTCATCGGTGGGGCTATAGCTCAGCTGGGAGAGCGCTACAATGGCATTGTAGAGGTCATCGGTTCGATCCCGATTAGCTCCACCACCCGAGTTTCAAGGCACGCTGTCCCCATCGTCTAGAGGCCTAGGACATTACCCTTTCACGGTAGCGACCGGGGTTCGAATCCCCGTGGGGACGCCATCTTGCCCACGTGGGTAGATACGAAAAAGCCCGGATCCTTTCCGGGCTTTCTTGTTTCTGGTGCATTTGCAGGACACGAAGGAGCACCGACCTGGCATTTCGCGCAATGACTGCCTGCAACTTTTGTCGGCCGATGCCACGGGGTGTTCACTGATGCTGCCGCCGCGAAACGCCGTGCTCTGCGTTGGCAGCGTAGTAGAGCTTGCTGGCGAGTCGCCAGTGGGCGGCACGTGGATGACTCTTGACGAACGCAAGCGCGAGTCATCGATCCATGCCCCCCAGCGCCGGGCCCAGTTTATCGCCGGTCACTGGTTTGCCCGTTGCATCGCGGCCGAACACTTTGGCGGCACCGCCGCGGAGTGGGGCATCGCCACGTCCACGCGGGGCCGGCCCATGTTCATTGCGCCATCGACGGCGGAATTGCCTATCCATTTATCCATAGCGCACAGTGGCGACGTTGTTGCCGTCGCACTGGCCCCGTTCGCCGTGGGCGTCGATGTTGAATTCGGGTTGCCACACCGAGATTTCCTGTCCCTGGCGGCGCGCACGCTTGGTGACGCCGAGCGGCGCGCCGTTTCGGGCTGCGAAGGCGCAGCACGGGCCGCAGCCTTCTACCGATTCTGGACGCTCAAGGAAGCCCACGCCAAGCGCCACGGGCACGGCATAAATACCGGGCTGGCCCGTCGCACGGGTGTGGCGCCGAGCACCGCGATGAATGCCGAGGCGGTGCATTGGCATTGGGATGAACTGAGCGTGGCGATTGCCGGCTGCGTCGGTCTGCAGGTGCGCACCAATGGTTTACCTAGCAAGGGCGTCGAGTCGAGGTGGGCTTTCGGAACCAGGGGCCTTGAATAGAGTTAAAAGGCCTTTCCGCCAACTCGGTGACAAGTTTTCCGCCGTCGTCCGGGGCTTCGCAAACGTCCGTGATGCCAGGATTCATGAGAACCATCATTGGAACCACATTGAAGGCTTCCGGCCAGATGTTGGCTAACGGGGTGACACTGAGTGGTGAGCGTTGCACGACGGATGCCCGGATACCAACCGGATTACTTCCGATCCGTACATAATATACATTATGCGAAGTCCGGATAAGGCACTGTAACCGTGCCGGTAAGGCTGCCAGCCGCATGGCGACAGCCTCCCGCTTCAAAGACACCCGCCAGATGTGCGTGCTTTCCGTGCCCGCTGCTGGAAAGCTTTTCCGGGTCAGCGAGCGCACGATTCGCAACTGGGAAGCGGGCCGCGTCGGCATCCCCTACGCCGCGTTCAAGCTGATGCGCATCCTGCGCGGCTACGAGTTGCCCGGCGCCGCCTGGAAAGGCTACCGGCTGATTGGTGACACGCTCTGGTCGCCCGAGGGGAAGCCGTTCAAGGCTGCAGACGCGCGCTGGTGGTCGCTGACGGTGTGCATGGCTCACGAATTCCGGCGCATGGTGGCCGCTGCACGCACGCAAGGCGGACAAGCAAGCGGCGTAGCCGCTGCTGCCTCGCCTGCGGTTGCAACGGTCCTTGTTGCCGAACCGGCACCCGTGATACCGTCGAACGGTGCCAGCCCTGCGACGCTTCCGGGGCCGCTGCCTGAGTCAAAAACCCTCGAAACCAGTTACCGACCCCCCACTACGCAGGGGGACACCGTGTCCGTTCCGCGCGATCTCCAACCCCGTGTAGTAATACGGGGTGCTCTCCACCTGGATCTGGCAGCATGAGGGCCGCCTACTCCGCGCTGAAACCGTCCGAGTGCTGGGACTGGATCGACGGCCGGGACTTGAGCCGAATCAGCACTCAGGCGCTTCGAGCTGCCAAGGCATGGTGCTATCCGCCCAAAGGAGAACCCTTCTTCGATGGCGGTGTGCCGTTTGCTAACCCGAGGGACTTCGGGGAAACGCTTGTTCAGCTGCTTGTCTGGCACCTGCAGGCTGAGGCCCACGGTAAGGGTATTCCGGGCAATGAATACGCCCATGAGCACCTGCGGCGCTGGTACGAGCACCACGGAGCCAGCAGCAACAACTCGCCGCTTCCGGGTGCAGGGCGGAGCCCTGCGATTAAGGGGCATGGATGCCCCGCTTCTGCCTCTGCCGGCGGACCCGGCTGCGAGCCTGCTCAGGGTGTCAACAATTCCCTTTGCACAACCCCTGTACTCTGGATCGAGGAGAACGGCCTGTGAAACCATCGCCATATACATTATGCGAAGTGGACGAGGGCTGACGAGGTTTCAGGATTTCAGGCGCCATCGTTTCAGCAACCTTGGTAGAGGCCAGCTTGCTTCGGGGCCTTTTTACGCAAGAAGGTCCGAATATTCGGCATGTTTGCGCATGAAAGTCGCGGCATAGGAGCACGCGGGGTGGACCTTAAGGCCTTCGGACCTGGCCCAACCGAGAGCAGATGTCATCAGCTTGGCAGCAAGGCCGCGGCCCGACACCGCGTCTGGCACGCCAGTGTGGGTGATGGTCATGACGCCGCCGCTGAGTAGATAGTCCAGCACGCAGTCCTGGTCATCCACATGCAGCCTGAAGCGGCGATTCGAGGGGTCGTGTACCGGTTGGCTGTTCATGTCGGGCTTCGTAGTGGCTATCAGTGGATTATATTGTTGCCCTGCCCCAGTGATCGGCCGAATGAAAAAAATTTCGAGGATCGGCCAGCTGGCACCCGACAGTCCTCTGTCGGACGCCGGCTTGTCGGCGCTTGAGGATGCTGCGCTTTATCAATTGCTTGTCGACATGTCAGGCGAGGCGGTGTTGTTGCATGCTGACGACCGGGTGCAGGTCGCCAATGCCGCTGCGGCACTTTTGTTTGGCGCCGCCGACGTCTCGGAGTTGATCGGTCGGGCCGCAAGCTCGCTGCTGCCCGCTCCTGTCAATGACGCGGCCATGCGCCAAGTCGCCGCCTACCCTCGCCGCCGCAGCACGGCCAGGACGTTGCTACGGCTCGACGGCAGTCCCGTGGAGGTGATGCTCGGCGAGCGCTCCTGCATGTATCAAGGGCTGCCGGCGACGCAGGTGGTCATCCGCGGCGCGGGCAACCTGCGTCCGCTGTCGCTGGCGTCACCGGCCGTGGATGTCGACGCGGACGCTCTCACCGATTTGCCCAACCGCCGGCAATTCAAGGCGCACCTGCAGGCGGCAATCGACAGGGCGGTGCGCAATCGCCATCAGGTCTGGGTGCTGTACGTGGACCTGGATCGTTTTCGCGACGTAAATTCCGCGCACGGCCATGACATCGGCGACCAGGTGTTGCACGAGTCGGCGCTGCGCCTGCAGCGATGCGTGCGAAAGACCGACCTGCTCGCGAGCACTGGGGGCGACGAGTTCCTCATCGCGCTCGAGGGCACGACCGACTTGACCGGCGCACGAGTCGTCGCCGGACGCGCATTGCAATCGCTTTCGCAACCCTTCGAAGTGGGCGCACTCAGGATCGGCCTTAGCGCGTGCATCGGCATGTCCGTGGCGCCGGTGGATGGCAGCTCGCCGGACGTGTTGTTGCGCAATGTCGACGTCGCAATGTGGCAGGCCAAGGCTGGCAGCAATCACCTCGCCTTGTTTTCGACAGCGATGGATGACCAGCATCGGCGCAGCGTGCGCACGCGCGCCGAGACCGACAAGCGGCTCGCCAGCCTGACGCCGCGCGAGCAGGAAGTGCTGGAACATCTTGTCGCTGGTGAGGCGAACAAGATGATTGCCTATGAGCTCGGCTCGAGCATGCGCACCATCGAGCACCACCGCGCCAAGATCATGAGCAAGCTGCAGGCGGGCTCACTGCCCGAACTGGTTCGCATGGTGATTGGCCGGCGCGATACGTAGTCGTCTGCGCGACGGCAGCGCGGCGGCGCTATGAGACCCCTCGGCCCTGCGCGCAGGCGACACACTCGGGGTCTGGGCGCAGCCGCGTTTCACGAAATCGCATCGACAGGGCGTCGAAATGCAGCAGACGGCCGGACAGGCTTTCGCCTATTCCGATGATCAGTTTGAGTGCTTCGGTCGCCTGCAGCAGGCCCATGACCCCGGGTAGCACGCCGAGCACGCCGGCCTCGCTGCAGTTTGGCGCTTCGTCCGGTCCGGGCGCCTCCGGGAACAAACAGCGGTAGCACGGGGACACACCGCGCTGTCGGCCTGCGTCAAACACGCTGACCTGTCCTTCGAAACGATGCACCGCGGCGTACACCAATGGCTTGGCGAGCCGCACGCACGCATCGGACAACAGGTAGCGCGTCGGGAAGTTGTCGGCACCGTCGAGAACTACGTCCACGTCCTGCAACAGCGCATCCACGTTGGTGGCCTCCAGGCGCTTCCGCAACGCTTCCACGCGAGTGCGCGGGTTCAGGGCGGCAAGCGTTGCCGATGCCGACTCGACTTTCGCATGGCCTAGGCGCTCCTCGCTGTGCAGGATCTGCCGCTGCAGGTTGCTGCGTTCAACGACGTCGTCGTCAACTATTCGCAGCGAGCCGACCCCGGCCGCGGCCAGGTAGAACGCCGCTGGTGAGCCCAGGCCGCCCGCGCCGACCAGCAGCACCCTGGCTTGCTGCAAAGCCAATTGCCCTGCTATGCCCACCTGCGGCAGCCGCAGATGTCGCGAATAGCGCTCGCTGAAATCGGCATCCTGCGATGCGTTGTCGATCGGCAGCCGCGCCGCCAACCACGCGGCAAATCCACCTGCTACCGAGTGCACGTTGGCGTAGCCCAGCGCCGACAACGCGGCCGCCGCGGCCAGCGATCGCTTGCCGCTTGCGCAGAGCAATAGCAGCGGTGCATCGGGTATGGCATGGTGGGTTTCGGGCGCGGCCAGCAACTGTGCCGTTGGAACGGCAAGCGCTGCCCGCGGAGTGCCTGCTTGCATCTCGTACGCTTCACGCAGGTCGAACAGCGGTGCGCCCCGCGCCTGCATTCCGAAGGCATCGATAGGGCTCACTTCAAGCGCGCTGGCAATCATTGCGAAAGCTTAGCCCCATTCATGGCTCCTCCAACGGCAGCACCTCGACGACCGATCCCGACGGCCAAGACCCTGCCCCTTCGGGGAGGATGATCAGTGTATTGGAGTCGGCCGCAGCGCGTAGCCGGTGCGAGCCATCGGCGGAATTTTTCTTCACATGCCACTGCCCACCGGCATCGCAGGAGAGATTGCCACGAAGAAATTCCCGGCGCTCATGGCTTTTTTCAATTGACGCGGACAGTCTTGCGAAATATCTCGGCCGTGCGTTGCCACGCGCTTGCAATGCATCCAGGAAGCGACGTCCGAGCGTGAGGTAGGTTGCAAACACCGACACCGGATTGCCCGGCAGGCACAACACGTGCGCGGCACCCAGGCGCCCTGCAAGCAGCGGCATACCTGGACGCATGAGCACTTTCCAGAAATAGACCTCGCCGTGTTCTTCGATCAAGCCCGGAATGTAGTCGCGCTCCCCCGCCGACACGCCGCCGCAGGTGATGATAACGTCGAAGGATTGCGCTGCGTCGCGCAGTGCCGCCTG
>JAYSXN010000145.1:0-5792 GCA_043717405.1 Gammaproteobacteria bacterium | reverse complement strand
TTATCTTGCACTGGCCAAGCGTCTGGGAGCCTTCGATGCGCTCTGATCGCAGCAGTGTCCTGTTGACGAGCGCAGCCTGGGCCGGGCTGGCATTCATGCACCTGCCTATCCTCGTGATTTTCCTGTACGCCTTCAACACCGAGCGCAGCGCTTTCAGCTTCCCGTTGCAGGGCTTCACGCTGCAATGGTTTGCACAGGCATGGGCACGCGACGACCTGCGCGAGGCAGTCGGCCTGTCGCTGGAGATCGCCAGCCTGTCCACGCTGATCGCGATGGTGCTCGGTACGATGGCAGCGGGCGCGCTTTATCGCCGCGAGTTCTTCGGAAGGGAGGGGCTGACCCTGTTGTTCATCCTGCCGATCGCCTTACCCGGCATCATCACCGGCATCGCGCTGCTGTCGGCCTACAAGGCCATTGGCATACAGCCCGGCGTGATGACCATCGTCGCTGGCCACGCCACGTTTTGCATAGTGGTGGTCTACAACAACGTCATCGCGCGTTTCCGGCGCAGCTCGCGTTCCCTGGTCGAGGCATCGATGGACCTCGGCGCCGACCCGTTCCAGACTTTTCGCTACGTGGTGCTGCCGGGCATCGCCACGGCCCTGCTCGCGGGCGGAATGCTTGCGTTCGCGCTGAGTTTCGATGAAATCATCGTCACCACTTTCACCGCAGGCACCCAGCGCACGCTGCCGATATGGCTGCTCAACCAGCTGGGCAAGCCGCGCGACACGCCAATCACCAATGTCGTGGCGATGATGGTGATGCTGGTGACGATGTTGCCGATCCTTGGCGCTTACCTGCTTACCCGAAACACCGACAGCGTCGAGGGCAGCGGAAAATAACCTGGAGAATTTCATGCAGACGAAGATGTTCATCGATGGTCAGTTGCATGCGGGCACCGGCGCCATGCAGGCGGTGATCGATCCGGCGTCGGGCAAGACGCTGTGCAGCATCGCCGAGGCCGACAGTGAACAGGTCGCGCGTGCGGTACTGGCCGCGGACCGCGCGCTGCCGCGCTGGTCGCGCACGCCGCCCAGGGATCGCGCCACGGCATTGCTTGCCATCGCCGACTGCGTGGATGCGAATGCACCGGAACTCGCGCGCCTGGAGTCGGACAACTGCGGCAAGCCCTACCAGGCGGCGCTGAACGACGAGCTGCCCGCGATCGCCGACGTGTTCCGTTTTTTTGCGGGCGCGGCACGCTGCCTTGGTGGTTCGGCCGCCGCTGAATACCTGCCCGGGCATACGTCGATGATTCGCCGCGATGCCGTCGGCGTCATCGCCTCGATAACACCATGGAACTATCCCCTGTTGATGGCCGCGTGGAAGATGGCACCGGCATTGGCTGCGGGCAACACGGTGGTGCTCAAGCCCTCGGAAATCACGCCGCTGACTTCGCTGCGTTTTTTCGAACTGATCGGCGACCTGCTGCCGCCAGGCGTGGCCAACATCGTCTTCGGTCGTGGCGAATCGGTGGGACAGCCGCTGGTCAATAGCGACGCGGTGCGGATGATTTCGCTCACCGGTTCCATCGCGACCGGGCAGAAGATGCTCGAGGTCGCTGCCCGCACGCTCAAACGCACGCATCTTGAGCTAGGCGGTAAGGCGCCAGTGATCATCTTCGACGATGCCGACAAGGAGGCAGCGCTGGAAGCCATTCGCAGCTTCGCCTACTACAACGCCGGCCAGGATTGCACCGCGGCCTCGCGCATCTATGCACAGGAGAGGGGCTATGAAAACTTCTGCGCCGACCTGGCTTCGGCGGTGTCGAGCATCCGCTTGGGCAGCCAGGACCAGGAAGGTGTTGAACTGGGCCCGCTGGTATCACAAGCGCATCGCGATCGAGTCTCAGGCTTCCTCGACCGCGTCCGCGACAGCTCGCACCTGCAGGTTCTCACCGGCGGCCGCATCGTCGAGGGTGACGGGTTCTTCTTCCAGCCGACGGTAGTGGCCGATGCCAGGCAGTCCGATGAAATCGTGCGCCGCGAGGTGTTCGGGCCGGTGGTGTCGGTGACGCGCTTCAGCGATGCCGACGAGGCCATTGCCATGGCCAATGATAGTGATTACGGATTAGCCTCGTCGGTGTGGTCCTCCGACATCGGCAAGGCCATGCGCGTGTCCGCTGAATTGCAGTACGGCTGCACCTGGGTGAACACGCATTTCATGCTCGCCAGCGAAATGCCGCATGGCGGTTCAAAGAAATCAGGCTACGGCAAGGACATGTCCATGTATGGCCTGGAAGATTACACTTCGATCCGGCACATCATGATCAAGCACTGATCCGGAGATCGAAGTGAAGTCAGCATCCAGGACATTCACAATTCTCATGCTGGCAGCGTTGGTAATGGCCTGCGGCAAACACGAGTCGGCAGCTGCGTCCGCGCCGGCAACTGATGCGTCCGCCGCATCGGCAAGCACCGCGGCACGGTCGGCGCCCGCCCAGGCAACCGCGGCTGCGACTTCCGCCGCTGCGACTGCCGTGGCCGGCTCGGCGAACCTCGCCCTGCTCAACCGTTACCTGGATGCCTGGAACCAGCACGACGCGCTGCGCGTCGGCGCCATGTTCGACGAACACAGCCAGTACTTCGATGCCGCCTTCGCCGGCATGCAGAATGGCCGTCAGGCAATCATTGATAACGCCATTGAAGTATTCCTGCGCGGCATGCCCGACCTGCGTTGGGAATTGCGCGGCGCCCCCATCGCCAGCAGCGAAGGAATCGCCTACGAGTGGACGCTGACCGGCACCAATACCGGACGCTGGGGCGGCGTGTCGCCCACGCACCAGAAGATCAACCTGAAAGGCATGAGCTTCATGCGCGTGCGCGAGGGTCGCATCGTCTACCAGGCGGTCGTCTACGACAGCGCCGCGCTCAATCGGCAACTGGGCCTGTGACTTCGGCGGCGACGCTGGTTTTCCGCGACAGGTAAATCACCAACGCCAGCGCGGTCACTGTGGCACCCCCAAGGAACGCTGCCTGGCCGCCCCAGCGCTCCCACAGGAGCGCCGAGAGTCCGGCACCGAGCACGCCGCCCACCCCGGAGCTGAACCCGTACAGGAGGCTTTGTCCGGCCGCTGCCCGCCTGCCGGGGAAGAACCCGGCGATCTGGCGCATGCAACAGGCGTGGAAGACCGCAAAGCTGAAAGCGTGCAGGCATTGCGCAGCAAACATGAGCGGCAGGTTGCTGGCAAACAGCGCAGTGATCGTCCAGCGCACGACGGTCACGGCCATGCAAAAAGTCATCAGCGGCGCTGCACCGATGCGCCCGATCAAGCGTGGTACCTGCCAGAACATCGCGATTTCAATGAGCACGCCGGTGCCCCAGAGCATTCCGATCGCCGTGCCGCTGGCACCGTGGGCCTGCAGGTGCAATGTGTAGAAAACATAGAAGGCGCCAAAGCCCATCTGCATCAGCAACGCGACCAGCAGGAACCGGCGCACGCCGGGGCGTTTCCACAGGTGCCCGGTGTCCGCCGCATCGTGCCCGGGGGAGGTGGCCCGCTCATGCCGATGTGGCCATGAGGCCACCGCGAGCGCTGCGAACAACGGCAACACGAGCCACGGAAATGCGCGATCCCCCAGTCGATCGAGCAGCCAGCCGTAACTTGACGCCACGCCCAGGAACCCGACCGAGCCCCATACGCGGATGCGCCCGTATTCGCTGCTGCGCTCGCCCAGCGCCACCAGCGTCATCGCCTCGAACTGCGGCATCAATGCGTTGTAGAACAAGCCAAAAACGGCCATGACCGTCAACAGGCCAGCTAGCGTGCGCGCCTGGGTAAAGGCAGCAAAACAAGCCAGCGTGGCGAGGCTGCCAGCGACCAGCCACAGCCCTGGCTGCCGGCTGCGTTGCAGCAGCGCCGTCCACAAGGGCGGCGCGACGATGCGGCTGCCATACCACAGGCCAAGCATGGCACCGACCACATAGCCGCTGTAGCCCATCGAATCGACCCAGCGGCCGATGTATGGCGTGTATGCACCCAGCGCGGCGTAGTAACAGAAATAGAAGGCGCTGTACCTGCGCAGTGTCGAATCCACTAGAACTCGAGGTCCAATGCCGCGCACAGGTAGTCAGTGATGGGCGCAAGCAGCGCGAGCTGCCCGGCGACTGTCTTGCGCAGCGCCGGACCAAGCACCTGTTCATCGCCGAGCGCGGCGACAGCGACAAAATTCTTGCGCTTCAGGTCATCGATGAGTTCATGGTCGGCCGGGAAGCCCCGGGGCGGTCGCACCAGCGCCTCGCCATCCATGTTGAAGCGGCGCCGGAACGCCGGTGAGTGCACCGCGGCTTTCCATGCCCCGGGATTGTCAAAGATGAATTGCCGGATGTTGCGCTGCGATTCCGGTTGCGGATGCCACAGGCCGGCGCCGATGAAACTGTTGCCCGGCTGCACGTGCAGGTAGAACGAAGGTGATTCCACTTCCTTGCTGCGCGCGTGGAAGATGCGCGCGCCCGACCAGGTCTTGTACGGGGTCTTGTCATTGGAAAAACGCGTGTCGCGGTGGATGCGGAACAGTGAGCCACCAACGCCGCGCGGATCGGAGCGGTAATGCTCGCTCACTGCCAGCACATCCGGTTGCAGGTCGGTGATCAGCTGCAAAAACGGATTGCGCACGTGCGCGTCGTACTCGGCCTTGTGCGCGGTGAACCATTCGCGTGAGTTGTTGCGCGCCAGCGCGCGCAGGAACTTGAAGGTCTTGTCGGTGAAGTAGGGTTTGGCCACGCAGTGCTCCGGTGGAAATCTGGCGTATCTGGTCAGCCTTCCAGGCTGGCTTCGATTTGCCTGCCCCAGTCCTGGAGGCAGTCGAGCAAGGCCTGCTCGCGGCCGGGCCCATGTTTCTCGCGCAGCGCCGCAATCTGCGCATTGAATCCGCTGAAACAATATTCCGACAGGCCACAGTCGCTGCGCAGGCGCCGGCGCCGGTATTCGTTCCAGCGGGATCGTTCATCGGAATCAAGGCTCTCGGGCCAATTGCGCGCGCGATAGCGGAACAGCAACTCCGGATAGCGCGGGTCCTTCATCTGTCCAGCCATCGCCGCCAGTTCCGCGGGAGTGCTCGAGCGAATGCGCGCAAAGCAGCGCTTGTCGGCTTCATTTACGAAGCCATCATAGAGCGCGGCATCGGCGTCGGCGGGATCGCGGTGGCTCTCGTTGGCAAAAACGCGGCGTACCTTTTCGGCGAGCCCGGGATCGGCATTGAGCTGGGCGGCATGGGCCAGGCTGCGCGGGAAGTCGATGCCCAGACGCTCGAGGTCGGCAGAGCGCAAATGCGCCAGCGGCACCAGCACCGGGCATTTGTTGCTGTGGATTTCCTTCAGCGGGACGCGTTGCTCGCCCTCCGGCAAGTCGGCGGCGGGCGTGTACAGGCGCTCGGCGATTTCTTCGGCGGACAGGGCAAGCAGGGCAGAGGGGTCGGCTTCGAGATCGCAGGCGATCACCCGTGAATCCATGCGTGGGTGCCGTGCCAGGGGCAGCACGAGCGCGGCGCATTTTCGCGCCGCCGGATAGCGGCCGGAAATATGCAACACCGGCGTGCGCGCAACGGTGTCCAGCAAACTGCCAGCGTGTTTCTTGTCACGCAGCTTCAGCGCGTAGTCCCACAGGCGCGGCTGCGCTTGCCGGAAGAGGCGGGCAAGGCCTATGAGCGCCAGCACATCCGACAGCGCTTCATGCGCCGATCCGCTGCGCGTGCCATTGGCGATAGCCAGGTGTTCGAGCTTGAAACTCGGCAAGCCGTCGTCGCGCAGCGGCCAGTTGATGCCGTCCGGGCGCAGTGCATGCACCATGCGCA
>JAYSXN010000144.1:0-1921 GCA_043717405.1 Gammaproteobacteria bacterium | reverse complement strand
GCTCATAGCCGCGATAGCGCCGATCGTACATGATCGGCTCGTTGGCGGCCCGCTGGCGAGCCTTCATCGACTCCAGCTCACGCGCGGTGGCGAAGCAGTAATATGCGTCGCCCTGGGCGATGAGCTGGTCGGCATACTTCCGATACAGGCCGAGCTTCACGCGCTCGCTCTGCACGTACGGGCCGTGATCGCCGCCAACGTCGGGGCCTTCATCGTAATTCAGGCCGAGCCACTTCATGGCCGCGTAAATGTTCTGCGCCGACTCTTCGGTGCAGCGCGTCTGATCGGTGTCCTCGATGCGCAGCACGAACTTGCCGCCGCGTTGCCGCGCTTCCAGGTAGCAATACAGCGCGGTGCGGGCGCCGCCGATGTGCAGGAACCCGGTCGGGCTCGGGGCAAAGCGGGTGCGACAGGTCATCGGTGTGGCTCGTGGGAAACAACGCGATATTTTACCGGAGAGCAGCCGCTTTGCGCCCCGTTTGCGTCAACCCGCGCAGCAAGCGGGCATCTGCGCAACTTTCCGGCGCATCCGTGCTGGTAAAATGGGCCATGACCCAGCATCCAATCCGCCTGGCCCTGTTGCTGTTGCTGGCCAGCTTTTTCCCGACCTTGGCTATGGCCCAGGTGCAGCACACTGATCTTTCCGCGCCCGCGGTTGAGGTTCCAGTCGCCGGGCCGCGGGTGGCGCTGGATACCAGCCTTGGCCGCATCGTGCTCGAACTGTATCCGGAAAAGGCGCCGCGCACCGTCGCCAACTTCCTGGCTTATGTGCGCGACGGCCATTACAACGGGACCATTTTCCATCGTGTCATAGCCGACCTGCTGGTCCAGGGCGGCGCATTCACCGCCGACCTGCAACAGAAGCCGGAGCGCGCGCCGATTCCGAACGAGGCCAACAATGGCCTGTCGAACCTGCGCGGCACCATCAGCGCCGCGCGTCGCGCGAGTGAAAAAGATTCGGCACGCGCGCAGTTCTTCATCAACACCGTGGACAACCGGCAGCTGGATTATCGCGGCGATGCCACGCCCATGCTGACCGGTTATTGCGTGTTCGGGCGCGTGGTTGAGGGCATGGAAGTCGTTGACAAGATCCGCGCCGTCGCCACTGCGGCGCGGCCGCCTTTCGCGTCCGATGTGCCCGTCACCCCGGTACTGGTTGAGCGGGCCTCGGTGCTGGAACCCTAGGTGACGATCCTGTTCGTATCCGACCTGCACCTGGATGCAGCGCGACCCGGGGCACTGGAATTGTTCAGCCAGTTCCTCAGCGGACCGGGCAGCCAGGCACAGGCGCTGTACATCCTGGGTGATCTGTTCGAAACCTGGGTCGGTGATGATGAAGTCGGCGCGCTTGCTGATCGCGTCCGTGCCGACCTGCTGCGCCTGACCTCCAGCGGGGTACCGGTACAGTTCATGCGCGGCAATCGTGACTTCCTGGTGGGCCCGGGATTTGCCAGCGACACCGGCGTCGGCTTGCTGCCTGATCCATGCGTGGTGACGCTGCACGGCGAGCCGACGCTGCTCATGCATGGCGACCTTTTGTGTACCGACGACAGCGAATATCTGTCGTTCCGGGCCAAGGTTCGTGACCCGGCGTGGCGCGAACACTTCCTCGCCCAGCCGCTCGCGCATCGCCATACTTTTGCCGCGCAGGCCAGGCAAGTCAGCGAGTCGCGGCAGTCCGGCTTGCGCGCCGAGGGCATGCTATCGGCGATCACCGACGTCAATGCCGAGGCGGTTGAAAACACCATGCGGTGCTTTGGCGTTTCGCGATTGGTGCATGGTCATACGCACCGCCCGGCCATCCACTCCATCGTCGGATTGGGACAGCGGATCGTGCTTGGCGACTGGTACGAACACGGCAGCGTGCTGACCTTGAGCGACGAAGGGCTGGCGCTGGCGTCGCTCTGAAAAAACTCAGGGC
>JAYSXN010000143.1:0-1925 GCA_043717405.1 Gammaproteobacteria bacterium | reverse complement strand
CGGCGGCGGCGAGGGCTTCGATCTGGCTGGTGCCATAAGCGATGCCCACCGGCAGCACGCCGGCGTCGCGCAACCCGGCAATGAGTGCGAGAACCTGCCCAGCTTCAGGGCAGGCGCTCAGCCCGCCGAAGTCGAGGATGACCGCGGCGCGCTCGAACAACTTCGGCGCGCTGCGCACGCGCTCGCGCATTTCGTCGGCGATTCTTGTCGGGTCCAGAGCACGCACGCGCAGGTTGGCAATGCCGACCTGGCCGATCTTGAGCTCGCCGGCTTGTTCGTAATCGGGCAGGGCCGCCATCAGGTGCCGGTGGCGCGCTGCGGCTTGCGGCCGGGCAGGGTGCGCACGGCCAGCCAGGGTTGTTCCGGCAGGCCGTCCTGGTAGGTGGCGTGGACAAAGGGATAGCTGCACATTTCCTTGACCAGCATGGCCGCGCGCAGCTCGTGGCCGGCCATGACGTACTGGCCCACCTCGCGGAACCCGAAGCTGCCATGGAACAACAGTGCCGGATGGCTGCTTCCCTCCATGAACACCTCGGCAGCCAGGCGCGGCACCCGAACCTCGGCGAAGCTCTGCACGTCGCCATAAAAGACGCGACCTACGCCGGCACCGCGCCGCGTGCTGGCGACCACGATCCGATCGATATACAGGAACTCGGGGTAGCGCTCGCGGAACCACAGGAAATTGGGGCTGTCGTGGGCGGCGTCCTGTGACAGCGCGACCAGGAAACCGGCGAGCAGGCCGTCTTTTTCGGCGACGCGGAAGTAATCGGCGTTTTCCCAGAAGAACCGGAGCTTGCCGGCGTCCATGGCCAGGATGCCCGGGCCGGCCGCGTTGTTCAGTGCTAGAACCAGATCCAGCTCGTGCTCGCGCACGTCGCGGATGATGATCGACATGTTTGGTGTAACTCCAGGTTCCCCGCCCGCGCCTTCCGGGCCCGGCCGTACTCGAGCCGATTATCGCATGGTCATCCGGGCCGAGGCGACAGGTGGGCGGTCGCGCGGGCCGCGCTCGCGCACGGGCGCGAACCGCCGCTCGCGCAACCATTCCTGGCACCCCTGACTTTTGACCTGCCTGGATAGCGGCGGCC
The DNA here is from genome assembly GCA_043717405.1 of Gammaproteobacteria bacterium. Classification (GTDB taxonomy): domain Bacteria; phylum Pseudomonadota; class Gammaproteobacteria; order Xanthomonadales; family Xanthomonadaceae; genus Arenimonas. The sequence continues at coordinate 837 of JAYSXN010000143.1, read as the reverse complement.
TCGCCTAAGATGCGACATGCCCATCCGCCTGTCCCACACCCAGCTGTTGCGCTACGCCGGATTGTTCACCTGGGCCGTGGTGGGAATTCCGCTGGTCTTGAACAGCTGGTACTTCCCGGTTGGGGAAGCCGATGAGCTGCTGGCCACGGCGCCGGATATCGTCGGCAGTACGGTCGCCTACTTCGTGTTCGGGGCGGCCTACTGGCTGGTGACGCGCGAGCTGGGCATGCGCCAGCCGCGCCGCTTCGACATTGCGCTGTTGGCCGTGCTTACCTTGTCGGCGATCGCCTTCAGCAAACTGACCGGCACGGGCCTGGGCAGCATCCTGCTGATGCTGGTATCGGGAGTCATTCCGTGGCTGATGCCGTTGGGCGCAGGCGTGGCCTGGCTGATCCTTCAACACGTGCCGCTGGTGCCGGTGTTCGAAGGCCTTGGCTTCACGCCGGTGTTCGCCGTGCTGCAGGCGGTGATGTACGTAGGCTATTCCAGTTTCACGTTCATCACCGGCTTGGTCGCCCGGCAGCAGGCGCTGGCTCGCGAGGAGCAACGCCGCCTAAACGCCGAGCTGCGCGCCACGCGCGCGCTGCTGGCGGAGAGTTCCCGGATGAGCGAGCGCCTGCGCATTTCCCGCGAGCTGCATGACCTGCTGGGACATCACTTGACGGCGCTGAGCTTGAACCTGGAAGTGGCCGGGCACCTGACCGAAGGCAAGGCGCTCGAGCATGTTCGCCAGAGCCATACGCTGGCCAAGCTGCTGCTGACCGACGTGCGCGAAGCAGTTAGCGAAATGCGCGAGGAGCGTGGCCTGGACCTCACCCACGCCTTGCGTGTCCTTGT
>JAYSXN010000142.1:0-1926 GCA_043717405.1 Gammaproteobacteria bacterium | reverse complement strand
ATTGCTCAGCGGCAAGCTATTGACCGGTCGCGATGCCGCGCACAAGCGCATGGTTGAAATGCTGGACCGTGGAGACCCGTTGCCGGTAGACCTGCGCGGCAGGTTCATCTACTACGTCGGACCCGTCGACGCGGTCCGCGATGAAGTGATCGGCCCGGCCGGCCCCACGACGGCCACGCGCATGGACAAATTCACCGAACAGATCCTTGCACAGACCGGTCTGCTAGGCATGGTCGGCAAGGCCGAGCGCGGGCCGCTGGCGATCGAGGCGATTCGCAAGCACCGCTCGGTATACCTGATGGCTACCGGTGGCGCTGCCTACCTGGTTTCGAAGGCGATCAAATCCGCGCGCGTGCTCGGCTTCGCCGACCTCGGGATGGAAGCCATCTACCAATTCGAGGTCAAGGACATGCCGGTTACGGTGGCCGTCGATGCGCGCGGCGATTCCGTGCACAGCAGCGGGCCGCGGCTCTGGCAAGCGCGCATCGGCAAGATTCCGGTCAGCGTTGAATAAACTACTCCACGCAGGCGAGGTCACCGATGTACACCTTGTTCTATAACCCTGGCTCCGCAAGTTTCGTCGTGCATTGGCTGTTGATCGAACTTGGCGCGCCGCATGAGTTGCGCTTGCTCGACTTCGAGACGCGCGAACAAAAATCGCCCGAATACCTCAAGCTCAACCCCGCAGGCGTCGTGCCGACCTTGCTGGTGGATGGCGAGCCATTGACCGAAGCGGCCGCCATCGTGTTGCACCTGGCCGATGCCTTTCCAGATGCGGGACTCGCTCCGCCCCTCGGCACCCGCGCGCGAGCGCATTATTATCGTTGGCTGGTGCACCTGGCCAATACCGTGCAGCCGTTGTTTCGCAACTGGTATTACCCAAGCGAAGTGGCGGGGGAGGGCAATGAGGATGCGGTGCGCCTGAGTGCGCAGACGCGCCTGGATGCTTGCTGGTCACGCATTGATTCACACCTGGGCAGCCACGGCCCCTGGTTGCTCGGGGAGCGCATGTCGGCGGCCGACTTCCACCTGACCATGCTGATGCGCTGGTCCCGCAACCTGCCCAGGCAGGCGATGCAATGGCCGAACCTGGCGCGGCTGGCAACAGCAATGAAGCAACGCGAGTCTTTCAAGAAGCTGTATGCAATTGAAAACCTCAGCGAGTGGGCGTGAACCAGCGCATCTTGCTCGCCGGCGCCACCGGCATGGTGGGCGCGGCAACGCTACGCTCGGTGCTTGAAGACCCGAACTTCAAAGGCACGGTCTTTGCGCCCATACGCGCTGGGCGCACGCTCGCGCAGCAGAGCGAAAATTTTTTCCCACTACCTTCTGACTTCACCGCGTCCGGTGCCGACGCACTCATCACCGATGCGATCCAGCGGCAGGGCGGCAAGCCATTGCAGGTTTTCATCAGCTGCCTCGGCACCACGATCCGGGCGGCAGGATCCCGCGAGGCGTTCATTGCCGTCGACCGCGAACTGGTGCAACGCATGGCGCAACTCGCCTTCAACCTCGGCGCACGACACGCGATTCTGGTGTCCTCGGCGGGCGCGAGCCGGCAGTCCGGCAACTTCTACCTGCGGGTCAAGGGTGAGGTCGAGGACGCACTGGAAAAAATCGGTTTCGATCGCCTCGACATCATGCAACCAGGATTGCTGATCGGTGAGCGCGGCGAGCGGCGGCCGGTAGAGGCGATTGCGCAGCGGCTTGCGCCACTGGCCAACCTGGGCTTGCAGGGGAAATTCCGCCGCTACCGCAGTATTCAGGCAAGACAGCTGGCCGACGCCATTGCAAGACTCGCCTGTGAAGGCGGCTCCGGCCAGTTCGTGCATACCTTCGACTCGATCATGGCGCTGTCGCGCACTGACTGAGTCAGCGCAGCAAAGGCGCAAGGCCGGTCCACACATGATCCCGCAGCTTCGGCTG
>JAYSXN010000141.1:0-1926 GCA_043717405.1 Gammaproteobacteria bacterium | reverse complement strand
TCAACCGTGCGCAACCATGACCTCGTGTTCCTCAAGCATTTCTCCCAGGTCATCGGCATCCTGGTGGGCATCACCATCGCGCTGATCGCGCTTGGCATATACATCAACAGCACGCTGGCGCCGGAGCCAAACCCCGCTGCAGCGGTCGCCACCCAAGCGCGTATCCAGCCCGTCGGGGCGGTGTTTGCCGGCGCCACCGGTGCCGCGGCGCAAGCTGCAGCCGCCGCTGCGGCGGCGGAAGCTGCCAAGGGCCAGGTCGCCTACGGCGGCACGCTGGACGGCTCGCTGATCTTCGCAAACCTGTGCACTGGTTGCCACACCGCTGGCGTCAACAAGGCGCCACGGCTTGAAAAAGCAGCCTGGGCCGCGCGCATCGCGCAAGGCGTAGAGACCTTGCACGCCCATGCGATCAACGGCTACAACGGCCCGGATGGCGGCGTGATGCCCGCGCGTGGCGGCAACCCTGCCCTGACCGACGAACAGGTCAAGGCCACCGTGGACTGGATGCTCACGCAGCTGAAGTAGACTTCGGCCCTGGTCATCCGGCAACGCCGCCCACGGGCGGCGTTTGTCTTTCTGGAGTTTCGCCTTGGCGTCGTGTGCATCGCTGCGTTGCCGGTGTGCGCCGCTGATCCTGCTGCTCGCCGGCTGCCACGCAGCCGCGCCCCCATTGCCGCAGACCAGTGCCTATGGCGCCTTCGGCCTGGATGTCGAAACCCCGCACGTGTTCGCCATAGGCGCGGTGCAAGGACGCGGTCCGCGCAGCCCGATGGTGGAGCGCTGGGTCAGTGTGCAGGGGCTGGTCGTCGGCGACTTCAGCGAAGGCCTGCACGGCGTTTTCGTGCAATCGGAAAAAGACGATGGCGATGCGCTGACCTCGGAGGGAATTTTCGTCGAACGCAGCGCTGCAGCTGTGCCGCGTCTTGCGCAGGGCGATCGCGTGCAGGTGTCCGGCCAGGTGGAGGAAATCGGCGACGGCCAGGACACGCTGACCGCACTGCGACGAAGCGTCGTGCGCGTTCTTGGCCGCGGCGTTCCCGCGCCCTTCCTCGTCATGCGCGCGCCCACTGAAAGCGCCGACTTGGAACGGCTGGAAGGCATGTCGCTGGTCATCGCGGCGCCATTGACCGTCACCGGCAACGACAGCGTGTCGAGCTACGGCGAGTTGCAGTCCAGTTTCGAAGGACGCCTGTTCCAGCCCACCGAGGTCGCCACGCCCGGTGCGCAGGCGTCGCGCGTTGCCGCCGATAACCTGCGCCGGCGGCTGTCCATCGACGATGGCCGCAGCGGCCAGAACCTGCGTGATCCGTGGTACCTCGGCGCAGGGCTTGGCCCGCGGTGGCCGATGCGCGCCGGAAGCGTGTTGCGTAATACCGCCGGCGTGCTCGACCAGCGCAATGGTCGTTACCTGTTGCAGTTGACGAAAGTGCTCGAGGTGCGGCAGGCACCCAGGCCGACCGTGCCGAAGGTCGGCGGCTCGCTGCGCATAGCCAGCCTGAACCTGCTCAACCTGTTCAATGGCGATGGCCGGGGAGGCGGTTTTCCCACGCCGCGCGGCGCCGGAACCATGGAGCAATACCTGCGCCAGCAAGGCAAGCAGGTTGCTGTCATCCAGGCGCTGGCGCCGGACATCGCGGCGCTGATGGAGGTGGAGAATGACGGTAGCGATGCCGACTCGACGCTGGCACAACTGGTGCTCGCACTGAACATGGCCGGTCCGGTCCGCGACTATGCGTTGATCGATACCGGGATGGGCCCGGGCCATGATGCAATCCGGGTTGCGATGATTTTCCGAAGCAGCCGTGTCAGCACGATCAAGACGCCGGCGACGCTGGCCGGCGGTCCTTTCAACGGACATTCGCGGGTTCCGCTGGCGCAGGCCTTCCGCGTTGGCGACGGTCCGGTGTTCGTGGTCGCGACCAATCA
>JAYSXN010000015.1:0-7544 GCA_043717405.1 Gammaproteobacteria bacterium | reverse complement strand
GGGCGTTGCCGGTGAGGAAATCGGAGATTCGCGGCTCGTGCGCAACCATCGGCTGCATGGCCGCCATCTGTCCGGTGGTGACCGCGGCCATGTAGTCCGCGGCTGGGTCTGCCGCTGGCTTGGGCGTCGCGGGCGCGGTCTGCGCTTGCGCGGGACCGGCCTGCGGCTGGGGCGGCGTCGCGGAGGTCGCGGCGGGTTCCTGGGTTTCAGCGCTCGCGCTCGCGTCGGGCGCAGCGGCAGTGGGCGCGGCTGAAGCGGCGGACTCGCCGGAAGGCTCGGTCGGCGCGCTCGCCGGTTGCCCGGCAGCAATCTGCTCGAGCACGCTGCGCAGCGCCGCGGGCGACATCGGCCGCTTGAGCAGGTAGTCGGTTTCGCAGCGCTCGCCAGCGGTCAGCCCCACTGTTTTCTTGCCACTGCCAGCGGCTTTCAGCCAGGTCATGTGCCCGTACATGGAGTCCATGTCGATCACCAGCACGCGCGCATCGGCCTCCGTCGCGAGTGACCAGCTGTTGCCGAGCTCGCCATTGGCTTGCTCGAACTGTTGCTGTACCTGCGGGAGTTCTTCGCGCGAGAAACCGGAAAAGCACAACGTGGCGCTGGCCATCTGGGACACTCTCCTGGGCACGTCCCTGCGGGGCGTCGGGCTGAAGTGTGCTGGGCAACGCGCGGCAGGTCAACGCGTGCCGACGGCCGCGCTCAGGCCAGCGCGCGTGCCCGCTTGGGCAGGTGATGCTTGAGGAAGGCCATCTGGTCGGCGAGGATGTGCCGATTGGAAAGGATCAGGTGTTCGACCCAACTCGGCCTGAACGGTACTGCCAGCAGCGGCATGCCCGCTTGCTGTGGCGTGCGCCCGCCCTTGCGCGAATTGCAGTGGAAGCAGGCGCAGACGACGTTTTCCCAGATGTCACGGCCGCCTTTGGAAATCGGCATGACATGGTCGCGAGTCAGCGAATGACGGCTGAACTCCTTGCCGCAATACATGCACAAGGACGCGTCGCGGGCGAACAGTGCCGTATTGGTCAGTGCCGGCGTCGGATCCCACGATTTCGGATGCGCATGCCCACGTGCCGCGACGATGGGATGCAGGTCAATGATGCTTTGCAATCCGCTGAAGCGATTGGTGCCGCCGTGCACGGTCAGGCAAGGGTCGCCCATGGTCCAGGCGACAGCGCCGCGAACGTAAAGACAAACCGCATCCTGCCACTGCATCCAGTCAAGGATGCGGCCATGCGCGTCCAGCGAGAGTACCCGCGGCATGGATGAATCAGCGGCGAACAGCCGGCCGGCCGGGGGGGCTTGCATCCCGGCGCCCACCAGGGCCAGACGTGGCGTGGACTTGCTCACGACCCGAGCATAACCGATGCCGGCGGTACCGGGGCAGCACGCGCGATAGAATTTGCGCATCCCCCCCCCGAGCGACCATCACATGCGCAACCTGTATCCGGACATCGAAGCCTACGACAGCGGTTTTCTGCCCGTGGATTCGCGGCACCAGTTGTACTACGAGCAGTGCGGCAATCCGCAAGGCAAGCCGGTAGTGATGTTGCACGGCGGCCCGGGTGCGGGCTGTGGTGCGAAGATGCGCCGCTTCCATGATCCGGCCGCGTATCGAATCGTGTTGTTCGATCAACGCGGCAGCGGGCGATCGACGCCGCATGCGGACCTGACGGACAACACCACCTGGGACCTGGTCGCGGACATCGAGCGCCTGCGCTTGCACCTGCGCATCGAGCGCTGGCAGGTGTTTGGCGGCAGCTGGGGCTCGACGCTCGCCCTGGCCTACGCCCAGGCGCACCCGGCGCAAGTCCACGAACTGGTATTGCGCGGCATCTTCATGCTGCGCCGCTGGGAACTTGAATGGTTCTACCAGGAAGGCGCAAGCAGGCTGTTTCCTGATGCCTGGCAGGCTTACCTGGCGGCCATTCCGCAGGTCGAGCACGGCGATCTGATTTCCGCTTACAACCGCCGCCTTACCTCCAGTGATGAAGCCACGCGACTGGCGGCGGCCTTGGCCTGGTCGGTATGGGAGGCATCAACGAGCCTGCTGCTGCCTGATACGGCCTTCATCGATGGTCACAAGGACGCGCATTTCGCGCTGAGCTTTGCGCGCATCGAAAGCCATTACTTCGTCAACGGCGGTTTCTTCGAATGCGAAGGGCAATTGCTGCGCGATGCCGGGCGCATGCGCGACATCCCCGGCGTCATCGTGCACGGCCGCTATGATGTCGTCTGCCCTTTGCAGAGTGCCTTCGACCTGCACGCCCTGTGGCCGCGATCGCTGTTGCAGGTCTCACCAAACGCCGGTCACTCGGCTTTCGAACCGGAGAACACCGCCGCGCTCATCGAAGCCACCGACTCTTACCGCCACACCGCCTGACGCGCTAATTGCGCCAGTCGACGGCGGTTCCGTCAGGATTGCGCTCGAGCAACCACAATCCGGCCCATACCTTCGCATCGATGGCATAACCTTCAGCCAGTTTGCCGGCCAGCCAGCGCGCGGCATCTTGCACAGGGATTTCGTGGACGGTGATGTCCTCGGTGGCATCGCCACCGCCGGCGTGCTGGCGGGTGAGCCGCGTCGCGCGAACGAAGGCCACGCACTCGCTGCTCATGCCGGCGCTGGTCGGGCCGGACATCAGCACCTCGACTCGGCCAGCCTGCCAGCCGGTTTCTTCAAGCAGCTCGCGTTCCGCCGCCAGCGCAAGTGACTCTCCAGCGTCGATATCGCCGACCAGTCCGGCTGGCAATTCGATGGTGCGGCGGGCCACCGGCACGCGGAATTGTTCGACGAATAACAGGTTTGCCGCAGGCGTCGCGGCGACGATCACCACGGCCATGCCGCCTTCGTTGGTACGCTCGACATATTCCCAGCGGCCACTGGCCTTCAGACGCAGCCACTTGCCTTCATGCAAAGTGATCGCGTCGGTGCTCATGTCGCGACGTCCACACGCTCGGCCGCACTTTGCAAGCGCCGGCGCGTCAGCGGACCAAAGCGCAATTGCTCGACCATCGCTGCCAGCGCTGCCGCGTCCACCGGCCTGCGCTCGCCGCTGATGAAATCATCCGGCAGCGGCGCGTCGCACGCGATCGTTGCCAGGCGCCGGGACAGCAGGGCGATGTCGCGATGCGCCTTCAGGCGGTCGGCATGAGCCGAGCTGCCACGCATGCGCAGGAATGGTACTTCGGCAAGACGTTCCAGCAGAGCATCCAGCGATCCGAAGTGGTCGAGCAGAACGGCTGCGGTTTTGGCGCCAATGCCGGGGACGCCCGGGATGTTGTCGACGGCATCGCCGGTGAGTCCGAGGTAGTCGGCGATCTGGTGCGCATGCACGCCGAAGCGCGGCTTCACGCCATCGCTGTTCCAACGCTCGTTGCGTGCGTAATCCCACTGCACGTCACCGTTGCCGAGCAGTTGGGCTAGGTCCTTGTCGGCCGAGAGGATCAGCCCGACATGGCCGAGTCGGCGGACGTGCGCAAGCGCGGTCCCGATCAGGTCGTCGGCTTCATAGTTGGCATCGGCCAGCACGGTAAAGCCGAGCGTGCGGCAGACCTGCTGGCAATAGGTGAACTGGCGCTTGAGTTCTTCCGGTGCCGGGTCGCGGTTGGCCTTGTACGCCGGAAACAATGCATTGCGGAAATTGCTTTCCAACGCCAGGTCGAAGGCAAACACCAGCCGCACCGGCCGGTGCTTCTCGATCAGTTCCAGCACGAAGCGCGTGAAGCCGTGCACCGCGTTGACCGGGTTGTCGTCGGCATCGCGGAATTCGTCGGGCATCGAGTGCCAGGCCCGGAACACATACATGCTCGAGTCCACCAGGAACACCGGTTGTGCACTCACGCGCTGAACTCCGACACGCAGGCAGAAAGCGGCGGCCGTTCGCGCTCGGCAATTCGCTCCCGCGCCGTGCCTACATGGATGAAACCGACGATCCGTTCGGTCGGCGCCTGCACGCCCAGGCGGGCAGACACTTCGGCATCGTAAGCGGCCCAGCCGGTCAGCCATTGAGCACCAAAGCCCAAGGCATCGGCGGCCTGCAGGAGGGTGAGGCAGACAGCGCCTGCGGAAAGCAATTGTTCCTGCTCGGGCACCTTGTGTGCGGGATGCATGGAGGCAATCACCACGATGACCAACGGGGCGTAGCTGAACCGCAGCCTATCTTTTTCTATGGCCTTGGTCTCCTCGGGCCTTCGCCTTGCACTGAGCCCGGCGATGAAGTCGCCAAGTTCGAGCCGGGCATGGCCGCGCATCAACAGCAACCGCCATGGCGTGAGGTTGCCGTGGTCGGGAACCCGCACCGCGCACTCGAGCATCTGTCGCAATTGCGCGTCGTCCGGGCCCGGCTCGGCCAGCAGACGGGACGGCGTGGAGCGCCGTGCGCGCAGGAATTCCAATGGTTGCATCCTCGTCACTCTAGCATCGGCCCCACTGCCGCCAACAACGTGAAGTGCAAGCTGAATCACATTCTATCGAACGTGAATGGCATACTTTGACAGGAACCAAACTCTAAACCCCCCCGAGAGTTCCCGATGAGCCAGCCGCAATTTCCGATCCAGGGTCGCTGGGTTTACCAGAACGATCCGCAACTGTTCGAAACCCTGCGCAAGCTCACGATATCGCACCTGCAGATCGCGTTGGGCCGTGTGCTGGGCAAGGCCGATGACTGGCTGTTCGACGTTGCGCAGAAGGAAGGCTCGGTGGCAGGTTCCCCGCCGCTGGACGCCATGCGCGTGTTGCGGCTGTCCCGGACTGCGCTTGAGACTGGCTTCACTCGGCATTTCGAGGATGGCTTCGAGTCTTTGCTGCAGCAGATCGATCGCTCGCGCAAGGGGCCACAAGAGCTGGCTCTCGTGGAGGCGGACCAGCTGGAAGCGCAGCTCGCTTCGGAAGTGGTGGTCGAGGCGATTACCCGGGCACACGGCCCGGCGCTGGACGCCGTGGAACGCCGCTTCATCTCGATGGTTGGCGTCCAGAAGCTCGACACCGTGCTCAATCCGCTGAGCGCCGCCAGCCTTGCCAACGGCATGCAAGCTGCGCAGGTGGAGGTCAGTCTTCCGGACAACCTGCGCGTCGTGCTGTTCAAGATCTACGAACGCGAACTGGTAGCTACCCTCGGCATCCTGCTGACCGAGCTCAACGCGCGCATGACCAACGCCGGCATCTTGCCCGAGCTTGGCAATCCCCGTCCCACCGAGGCTGCGCCCGCGCAAAGCCAACCGACTGCGCCAGCGGCGCCCGGTACGCCTGCTGCCGATTCGCCGGCTGCCGATGATCGCGCCATGTTCGATGCCCTGTGTGGGCTACTGCACAGCTGGCGTCCGCAGCAGGGCAGTGCCGGAGCGCCGGGGCTCGGCATGACCGGTGCCCAGGGCGGCGGCGGTCCATTGACGGGCGAGCCGCGGCGTCCGCTCGCGCTCAATGAAATGCTCTCCGTCCTGACGCTGCTACAGCCCTCGGTGCCCGGCTCGGTTACCGAGGCAATGGGCAACGCCGACGCCTCGCTGTCGCAGCTGATCAAGCGCGAGATGATGCAGGCGACCGGTCGCATTGGCCTGGCTTCCGAGCAGGTGAACATGGCGCCGGAGCATGAAGATGCGGTGGACCTGGTGGCCATGCTGTTCGACGTGTTGTTCGATGAGCGCGATTTCGAAGCGCAGTCGCGCACGCTGATTTCCCGGCTGGTGGTCCCGTACGTAAAAGCTGCGGTCATGGACCGGCGACTGTTCCAGTACAAGACGCACCCCGCCAGGCGCCTGCTCAATTCTCTGTCGGAAGCGGTCGAGGGCAACAAGGGCGAGGGTCCGCAGGAAAAAGAACTGCTGCACAAGGCTGAAGAAACCGTTGACCGGCTGGTCGCGGACTTCAACGAAGACATTGCCATTTTCGAGACGCTCGAGCAGGAGCTGCGCGCATTCCTGGAACAGCACAACCGCCGCATCGAACTGGCCGAACGGCGCGCAACCGAATCGCAGCGCGGGCAGGAGCGGCTCGAACAGGCACGCACGCTCGCCGCCGGCGAACTGACCCGGCGCACCGCCGAGCGCTCCTTGCCGGCACCACTGAACGACTTCCTGTCGCGCAGTTGGTCGCACCACTTGTCGATGATCGCGCTTCGGGAAGGACCCGACAGTCCGGCCTGGAATGCTGCGCTCGCGGTTGCCGACAGCCTGCTCGAATTGTTGCCTGTGCATGGCCGGCCGACGCGCAGCGCCAACTCGGCCTTGCAGAACCTGCGCGAGCCAATTGAAAGCGTCCTGGCCAGTTCCGGCATCACCGGCGAATCCGCCGCCGAGACCATCCGCAACCTTGCCGCGAGCATCGACCTGCTGCAGTTGCCGCCAGAAACGATCACCGCCGACAAGGTGCACGTGGTCACGGCCACCGCCTCCGACGTCCGGCCGGCACTGATCATCGTCGCCGACAAGCAACGCCTGGACTACAGCGAGGAAGATATTCCGCAACTGCGCGCACTGCGCATCGGTACTTGGCTGGATCTGGCTGGCGAGGACGGCAAGCTGCATCCGGCAAAGTTGTCCTGGGTCAGTCCGATTTCCTCGCGGCTGATGTTCGTCAACCGCCGCGGCGTGCGCATCCTGGTGGCGTCGCTGGAAGAACTCGCGGCAATGAAGAAGGCGGGCAACCTGGTGCTTCGCGAACAGGACCAGGTGTTCGACCAGGTCATGCACCGCGTAATGGACCGATTGCAGAACGACGTCGCCTAGCAGCTAATCGCCGCTACATCCGGTAGCATCCGGAGGCAATGCTTCGCCAAGGATGCCCGGATGCCGGTGATTGTCGCCTTTGTACGTGAAACAGCCGCCGGTGAGCGGCGCGCAGCGCTGACGCCGGAAACCTGCAAGAAACTGGCAGCGATGCAAGCGCAGCCCTTGCTCGAGACCGGCGCCGGCAAGCCCGCCGGATTCCCCGACGCAAGCTACGAAGGCGCCGAGGTTTCCTCCGACCGCGCGGGCATCATCGCGCGGGCCGACATCATCGTCTGCGTGCAACCGCCGCCGACGGCCGAGCTGGCTGGGATGAAATCCGGCGCGCTGCTGATCGGCCTGCTGGCGGCGCATGCCGACCCCGAGCGCGTGGCAACGCTTGCAGGCGCCGGCGTCAGCGGCTTCTCACTTGAACGGCTGCCGCGCACCTCGCGCGCGCAAGCGATGGACGTGCTCAGTTCCCAAGCCGGCATGGCCGGCTACAAGGCGGTGCTGATCGCCGCGCAGCTTGCTCCTCGCTTCTTCCCGATGCTCACCACGGCGGCCGGTACCATCCGGCCATCGAAGGTACTGATCGTTGGCGCTGGCGTTGCCGGCTTGCAGGCCATCGCCACCGCGCGACGGTTGGGCGCGCAGGTGGAGGGATTCGACGTCCGCCCGGAAACACGCGAGCAGATCGAATCGCTCGGCGCCAAATTCCTTGACCTCGGCGTATCGGCAAAAGGTGAGGGCGGCTACGCGCGGGAACTCACCGCTGAAGAACGTGCCGACCAGCAAGCACGGCTTGCAGATCACATCCGCAGCGTGGACGTGATCGTTACCAC
>JAYSXN010000140.1:0-1935 GCA_043717405.1 Gammaproteobacteria bacterium | reverse complement strand
GCCGCGCTTGCCGCAGCACGCAGCGGCGCGCGCACCTTGCTGCTTACCCACAGCATCGAAACCGTTGGCCAGATGAGTTGCAACCCGGCCATCGGCGGGATCGGCAAGGGCCACTTGGTCAAGGAAATCGACGCGCTCGGCGGCGCCATGGGCCAGGCCGCCGACCAGGCCGGCATCCAGTGGCGCACCCTCAATGCCTCGAAGGGTCCGGCAGTGCGGGCAACGCGCGCGCAGGCCGACCGCCAGTTGTACAAGGCGGCGATCCGTCGTCGCGTCGAGCAGCAGCCGAACCTGTTCGTTTTCCAGCAGGCAGTCGACGACCTGCTGATCGACGGTGGCCGCGTGCGCGGTGTGCTCACGCAGTCGGGCCTGCGCTTCAGCGCCCCGGCAGTGGTACTCACCGCAGGCACCTTCCTGGCCGGCAAGATCCACGTCGGCCTCAGCAGCCATCCTGGCGGGCGTGCCGGTGACGCGCCGGCGACCACGCTGGCCCTGCGCCTGCGCGAGGGCGCGTTCGGCGTTGCCCGCCTGAAGACCGGCACGCCGCCGCGCATCGACGGGCGCAGCATCGACTATTCGCGCCTGGCCGAACAACCGGGCGACCAGCCGGTACCGCATTTCAGCTACCTGGCCGAAGGCAACGAGCATCCGCGCCAGGTGTCCTGCTGGATCACGCACACCAGCGAGCGCACGCATCAGATCATTCGCGAAGGACTGGACCGTTCACCGCTGTATTCGGGCGCGATCCAAGGCACCGGCCCGCGCTACTGTCCGTCCATCGAGGACAAGGTGGTGCGCTTCGCCGACAAGACCTCGCACCAGATCTTCATCGAGCCCGAAGGCCTGGACACCGTGGAGGTCTACCCGAACGGCATCTCCACCTCGCTGCCCTTCGACGTACAGCTGGCGCTGGTGCGCTCGATTGTCGGCTTCGAAAACGCTCACATCACCCGCCCCGGCTACGCCATCGAATACGATTATTTCGATCCGCGCGGCCTGAAGTCCTCGCTGGAAACCAAGTGCGTGGAAGGCCTGTATTTTGCCGGCCAGATCAACGGCACCACCGGTTACGAGGAAGCGGCGGCGCAGGGGCTGGTTGCCGGAATCAACGCCGCTCGCGCCACGCAGGACAAGGCACCGTGGTCGCCGCGTCGCGATGAAGCCTACATCGGCGTGCTGATCGACGACCTGATCACGCATGGCACCATCGAGCCGTACCGCATGTTCACCTCGCGCGCCGAATACCGGCTGCAACTGCGCGAAGACAATGCCGATGCGCGGCTGACGCCAATCGGCCGCGAGCTCGGGCTGGTAGATGAGGCGCGATGGGCCGCCTATGCAGCGAAAGCTCGTTCGGTAGCGGCCGAACGCGAGCGTTTGGCCGGAATATGGGTTGCGCCCAATAGCGTCATCGCCGCCGAACTCGCCGCGGCGACAGGGGTGGTGCTCAGCCGTGAATCAACTGCGCTGGACCTGCTGAAGCGGCCGGGCCTGGATTACGCCACGCTGACTGCGCTGCCAGGATTGTCACCGGCAGTCACGGACCCCAAGGTTGCCGAGCAGGTCGAGGTCGGCGTGCGCTATTCCGGTTATGTCGATCGGCAGCGTCAGGACATCGCGAGGCAACAGCGCAACGAAGACACCCGGTTCCCGGAGGGTTTCAGCTACGCCGGCATCCCCGGGCTGTCGGCCGAGCTGCAAGGCAAGCTGGCCACCGTCCAGCCGGAGACACTGGGACAGGCGCAACGGATTCCCGGGATGACGCCTGCGGCCTTGTCATTGCTGCTGGTGGAGCTGACCCGGATGCGCCGGAGCGGCGGCGCGGCGCGGCGCCAAGCGGGCTGACCAGCGCCACGCTTCACAAACCATGCCCTGTGGTACGGAGCGGCGGTTTGTATTAATGTATTCTTTACATCCGGCAGCCAGGCTGCCGGA
>JAYSXN010000139.1:0-1948 GCA_043717405.1 Gammaproteobacteria bacterium | reverse complement strand
TGCCGTTGAGAATCGTTGGCGTCGCTACCAAAAACAAGGGCCGCTTGCGCGGCCCTTGAATCGGTGTCGAATGATACGTTCAGCGCAGCGGGCGCGGCGCGTTTACAGCGCGACGCTCGCGGCGATCGGCCGCCGGGTGCGGCTTGGCACCGGCATGCGCATGGGCGTGCGCAGGCGTGGCATGCGGGCGACGCTGCTTGCTCGGCGGACGCTGGCCGGTGGGTCGGCCGGCGCTGGCGCTGTCGTTGCCCATGCGGATCTGCCGGCTCGGCGCATAACCTTCAACCACCGTCATCGCGATGTCCTGCTTGAGCACGCGATGGATCGCGCGCAGCAAGCCGCCTTCATCCGGCGACACCAGCGAAATCGCTTCGCCCGACGCACCGGCGCGGCCGGTACGACCGATGCGATGCACATAGTCTTCCGCCACCATCGGCAGGTCGAAGTTGATTACCAGCGGCAGCTGCGGGATATCGAGGCCGCGTGCAGCAACGTCGGTGGCGACCAGCACGCGGGCCTTGCCGGACTTGAAATCGCCCAGTGCTTTCAGGCGCTGCGACTGGCTCTTGTTGCCGTGGATGGCAACGGCCTTGATCCCGGATTTTTCCAGCTGCTCGGCCAGGCGATTGCAACCGTGCTTGGTCTTGCCGAACACCAAAATCTGGTCCTGGTAGCGCTCGCTGAGGATGTCGATAAGCAGGTCGCGCTTGCGCGCGGCATCGACGGGGTGCGCGCGGTGGGTGACGGTTTCAGCCACCGTGTTGCGCGCGGCCACCTGGACTTCACGCGGATTGCGCATGAATTCCATCGCCAGCTTCTTGATCGCATCTTCGAACGTTGCCGAAAACAGCAGCGTCTGCCGCGTCGAGGGCAGCTTGTTGATGATGCGCTTGATGGCCGGCATGAAGCCCATGTCGAGCATGCGGTCGGCTTCATCGAGGATGAGTACTTCGACATCGCCGAGCTTGACCGTGCCGCGCTCGAGATGGTCGATCAAACGGCCTGGTGTCGCCACCAGGATGTCGACGCCACGACGCAGCGCGTCGAGCTGCGGATTCATGCCGGCGCCGCCGTAGATGACGGTGGAGACGAGTTTCGCGTGTTTGCCATAGGTACGGATGCTGTCGTGTACCTGCACGGCGAGTTCGCGCGTGGGCGTGAGGATGAGGCAGCGGATGCGACGCGGGGCGCCGGCAACAGCCGTGGTCGACAAGCGATGCAGCATCGGCAACGCGAAGGCCGCGGTCTTGCCGGTGCCGGTCTGGGCGCCGCCAAGCAGGTCGTGGCCAGCCATCGCGAGCGGGATCGCCTCGATCTGGATGGAGGTGGGAGTCGCGTAGCCGATTTCGGCCAAGGCGCGGACGAGCGCGGGCGCGAGCCCGAGCGATTCAAAGGACATGGATGTTGCTCCGTGTTACCCGAGGCGTTCCCTGAAACCGCGCTGCGAGTTGATGCTTATGTTTGACGCCAGAGTGGCGTGTTTGCGCAGCGTGACGTGCGGAGTGGGCTTGGGCCGGGGCGAGCGTTGAAATTCGGCTTAGGCGACCGGGGGAAAACGAAGCCGGTGCAGCAAACGAGGCGAAGTATACGTGATCGGCGCCGGCGAAGCCAGCGCGGCCCGGCGGCGGCTGACAACGCTTCTCGCCGCTGGGCCAAGCTTGGCTGGATGCGGCTAGAACTCGACGCGCACACCCAGCGACAGATTCTGCTGGCTCATGCCGTCACGCCCGAAGATACGGTCGTACTGGATGAACCCCGAACGGCCGTGCGGGAATACCGCCGACAAGCCGAAGTTCCAGCGGAAGTAGCTGTTGTCGAGCGCGTCGCCGGTGATCAGGATCGGCGTATTGGTCGGGTCGGTGATCAGGAACGCGCGGAAGGCGTCGGGATCGCCACTGTACTCGCGCTGCCATTCCAGGCTGACCTGCGGCACCAGCACGCCCCAGGC
>JAYSXN010000138.1:0-5889 GCA_043717405.1 Gammaproteobacteria bacterium | reverse complement strand
GCCCGCAACCACCTCGACAGCGGCGCGCAAACGCCTGGGAATACGCAAGCGCCCGAGCCTGCTGTCGCGCCGGCTCCACATGCTGGCCCACAGTCCCTTCAACGCCATGGGCACGACCGGTACCGGTCGCGTGGCGAGGATGCGCTCGACGCCATCCTTGAAGCGCGCGATTTCACCGTCGCGGGTCAGCGCGCCTTCCGGAAAGATACAGACCAGTTCGCCAGCGGCAAGCGATGCGTCGACAGAGTCGAACGCGCGCTGCATCAAGGCCGGGTCCTCGCGAAAACCGGCGATGGGAATGGCACGCGCTGCCTTGAACAACCAGCCGGCGCCAGGGGTGTCGAAGATCCGGTAATACATGACGAAACGGATCGGGCGTGGCACCGCGCTGCTGAGCACCAGCGCATCGATGTAACTGACGTGGTTGCAGACCAGCAACGCGGCGCCCTCGTCAGGCACGTTGGCTTCAACGCCATCGCTGCGCACCCGATACATCAGCGTGATGTATATCCAGGCCAGGAAGCGCATCAGGAATTCCGGCACCAAGCTGAAAATGTACGCCGCCACCAAGCCGTTGAGCAGGGCGATGCACAGGAAGAACTGCGGGATGGTCCAGTGCAGCACCTGCTGTGAAACGATTCCGAACACCGCCGCGGCGACGATGAACAAGGCGTTGAGGATGTTGTTGCCGGCGATGACTCGGGAAAGCTCGCTACGCGGCGTGCGGCTTTGCACGAGCGCAAATAGCGGTACCAGGTAAAAGCCTCCGAATACACCGATCAGCATGAGGTCGCCGAGGATGCGCCAACTGCCCGGCGCGCTCGCGAATGCGGCGATGCCCAGGCCGTTGACCGGCGCGAGGCCGTTCCGGGCAAAGTACAGGTCGATGCCAAAAGCGGTGACGCCGATGGCGCCCAGCGGGACCAGGCCAATCTCCACGGTGCGATGCGAAAGTTTTTCGCACAGCAGCGAGCCAATGCCCGTGCCTATCGAAAAAATCCCCAGGGCCAGCAGGTACAAGGAGCTCCCACCACCGAGGTTGGCTTCGGCATACACCGGCAACTGCGCGGTCAGCGCCGTGCCGAAGAACCAGAACCAGGAAATGCCCAGCACTGAATTGAACACTGCGCGTTGCCGCATGCACAGGCGCACCACCGGCCAGCTTGCCGATATGGGATTCCAGTTGATGCGCAGCTCCGGCGATCCTGCCGGTGCTGGCGGGATGGCGCGGGACGCGAAATAGCCAACCAAGGCGATGGCGATCACGGCCGCCGATGCCAGCAACGGCCCCTGCCCCGACAGCATCAGGCTGCCGCCCAGCATCATGCCGAGCAGGATGGACATGGCCGTGCCGGTTTCAACCAGGCCATTGCCGCCGGTGAGTTCTTCGGGGCGCAAGGCCTGCGGCAGGATCGAGTACTTGATCGGCCCGAACACCGTGGAGTGCAAGCCCATCAGGAACAGGACGAGCAGCAGCAGTCCCGCCAGGTGCCCGTAGAAACCAATGGCGGCGATGGCCATGACCACTATCTCGAACAACTTGACGGCGCGGATGATCCGCGTCTTCTCATATTTTTCCGCAAGCTGGCCGGCGGTGGCGGAGAAAAAGAAAAACGGCAGGATGAACAATGCCGGCGCAAGATTGGTGTACAGCGATTGCTGCGACTGGCTCAGCCCAAGCGTGGTGGTGATCAGCACCAGGGTCGCGTTGCGGAAGACGTTGTCGTTGAAGGCGCCCAGCAGCTGGGTCACGAAGAACGGAGCGAAGCGGCGCGTGCTCAGCAGGGAGAACTGGTTCTGGGCCATGGTGCTGCCAGGCGTTGGTATGCGCAGAGCCTAGCAGGGTCGTCAAACTATTCGCGCGCGATCGCCCGCCAGCCGATGTCGGTGCGATGGAATTCGCCGTCCCAGTGGATGTGCGCCAGCGCCGCGTAGGCGCGCTGCTGTGCGTCCTTCACCGAGTGACCAAGCGCGCAGGCGCAGAGCACGCGGCCACCGGCGGTGACTACGTCCGTGCCTTGCGTCCGGGTGCCGGCATGGAAAACCTTCGCCCCGTCAGGCAGCGGTTTGTCCAGTCCGTGGATGACGTCGCCGACGCGCGGTGAATCGGGGTAGTTCGCCGCCGCCATCACTACGCCGAGCGAAGGCCTCGGGTCCCAATCGGCGGTAGCGCTGGCCAGGTCACCGTCCACCGCGGCATCGAGCAGGTCGATCAGATCCGAGCGCAGGCGCAGCATCACCGGCTGCGTTTCCGGATCGCCGAAACGTACATTGAATTCGATTACCCTCGGCGCGCCGCTGGCGTCGATCATCAGTCCCGCATACAGGAAACCGGTGAACGGGCGCCCGTCCGCCGCCATGCCGCGTACCGTCGGTTCGACAATTTCGCGCATGACCCGGGCATGTACTTCGGGCGTCACCACCGGCGCTGGCGAATACGCGCCCATGCCGCCGGTATTGGGGCCGGCGTCACCGTCATGGACGCGCTTGTGGTCCTGGCTGGTGGCCATCGGCAGCGCAACGCCGGCGCCGACAATCGAAATGAAGCTGGCTTCCTCGCCATCGAGGAATTCCTCGATCACCACGCGCGAGCCGGCCGCGCCGAAGACATTGCCGCCCAGCATGTCGCGGATCGCGTGCTCTGCTTCGGGCAACGACGTGGCAACGATGACGCCTTTGCCGGCGGCCAGTCCGTCGGCCTTGATGACAATGGGGGCGCCGACCTTGCGCACATACTCGAGCGCGGGTTCGAGGTCCTCGAACACCTGGTAGGCACCGGTCGGGATGCCATGGCGCGCCAGGAATTCCTTCGCGAAGGCCTTGCTGCCTTCCAACTGCGCCGCTTGCTGCGTCGGGCCGAAAATGCGCTGGCCCGCGGCACGGAAAAGGTCAACGATGCCGGCTACCAGCGGCCCCTCCGGGCCGACGACGGTCAGCGCGACGCCCTCGCGCTGCGCCAGTGCCAGCAGCGCTGTGATGTCGCTGGCCGCGATGTCGACATTGCGGCACTTAGCCTCACGCGCCGTGCCGGCATTGCCCGGCGCGACCAGCACGCAGCCCACGCGCGAGGATTGCGCGAGCTTCCAGGCCAGTGCGTGTTCGCGGCCGCCGCCACCGATGACGAGGATTTTCACGTGCTAGTGCCGGAAGTGCCGGCGACCGGTGAACACCATCGCCATGCCGTGCTCGTCCGCGGCGGCGATGACTTCGTTGTCGCGCATCGAGCCGCCGGGCTGGATCACCGCGACGATGCCCGCCGCGGCCGCGGCGTCGATACCATCGCGGAACGGGAAGAAGGCATCGCTGGCCATGACCGAACCGGGCACGTCGAGGCCGGCTTCATCGGCCTTCATGCCGGCGATACGCGCCGAGACGATGCGACTCATCTGTCCGGCGCCGATTCCGATGGTCTGCAGATTGCGCGCGTAGACGATCGCATTGGACTTCACGTACATCGCCACGTTCCAGGCGAACAGCAGGTCGGTCATTTCCGCCGGCGTTGGCGTGCGTTTGGAAACCACCTGCAGATCGGCCGCTGCAAGCACGTCGGTGTCGGCGTCCTGCACCAGCAGCGCGCCAGCAATACGTCGATACTCCAGTCCGCCCGGCGCAGTCGGCAACCATTCGCCTACGGCAAGCACGCGTACGTTCGGCTTTTTTGCGAACAGCGGCAGCGCGTCGGCATCTATCGATGGCGCCAGCACGACTTCGACGAACTGGCGCTTGAGGATCTGCGCTGCCGTGGCCGCATCCAGCGGGCGATTGAAAGCGATGATGCCGCCGAAGGCCGAGGTGGGGTCGACCGCGTAGGCAAGTTCATACGCGGCCAGCACGTCGGCTGCGACGGCAACGCCGCAGGGATTGGCGTGCTTGACGATGACACAGGCCGGAGCGTCGAATGACTTGACGCACTCAAGCGCGGCATCGGCATCGGCCAGGTTGTTGAAGCTCAGTTCCTTGCCCTGCACGAAGCGCGCCGTGGCCACGATGCCTTGCGGAGCGCCTGCTTCCACATAGAGTGCGCCGCGCTGGTGTGGGTTCTCGCCATAGCGAAGCGTCGAGGCGCGTTGCAAGGCCAGGTGCAGGCTGTGCGGCCACGCTTCCGGCGTCGACGGGTCATCGGCGCGCGCTGACAACCACTGCGTGACTTGACCGTCGTAGGCGCTGGTGTGCGCGTACGCCTGTGCGGCATAGCGGCGCCGTTGCGCAAGCGTGGTGCCGCCTGCCTGCAAAGATTCCAGCAACCCGGCGTATTGCGCCGGGTCAACCACCACGCTGACGCGCTCGTGATTTTTTGCGGCGGCGCGCAGCATCGCAGGGCCGCCGATGTCGATGTTCTCAACGCCGTCTTCGTAACTGCAGTCGGGGCGGGCAACGGTCTGGGTGAACGGGTAGAGGTTCACCACCAGCAGGTCGATAGCCTCGATGCCGTGCTCGGCCATGATCGACTCGTCGATGCCGGCGCGACCAAGCAGGCCGCCGTGCACTGCCGGATGCAAGGTCTTGACCCGGCCATCCATGATCTCCGGAAAACCGGTGACTTCCGACACGTCGCGCACGGGAATGCCGGCGTCGCGCAATCTGCGCGCAGTGCCACCGGTGGACAGTAGTTCAATGCGCAAGTCGGCCAGCGCCCGGGCGAGTTCGACGATGCCGTTTTTGTCTGATACGGAAAGCAAAGCCCGGCGCACGGGCAGACGGTCGGCAGCCATGTAATCCCCCAGAAAGGCGGCGATTATACCGTCAAGGCCGGTGCCGGCCGGCACCGGCGATTGCGTCAGCTGAGCCCGTATTGCTTGAGCTTCTTGCGCAAGGTAGCGCGGTTGAGGCCCAGGGTCGCCGCGGCGCGGCTCTGGTTGCCGTCGCAATGGCGCATGACTTCGACCAGCATTGGCACTTCGATCTCACGCAACACGATGTCGTAGAGTTCGTGCGCATCGCAGTCGCCAAGGTCCAGCAGATAGCGGCGCACGGCCTTGGCTACGTAATCGCGCAGCGCAGGCTGCGGTTGCGACAAAGGCGCAGGTTCGGCGCGCAGGGCGAGTGATGCGGTCACGGAAAACACTCCAGGCAATTACCGTCCGGGCCAGCGTCACAGCACTACTGCCTTGGCATCCATGCCAGCCTTTCGGGCCGCCATGATGTCCGGCGGACAAGCAGTCTACTTCAGCACCGCACGCGAGCCAATGTCTTTTGGTACGACTTGCCGCGGAGCGCACGCACTACCTCGGGCACTGTGACGCGACCCGCAATTCCTTGGCGTCAGCGCAGTTCGATTGCGAAGGAGACGGCGCGCTTCCCCGGGTCAACCACGGCGAGCTTGATCGCCGCCGACTGTCCAGGATCAAGTTGCGCGGTTTCGGGTTCCCCGCCGAGATACTCGCGCGGCGCGAAGCGGCGCAGGCCAAGCGCTTCGCCGTCCAGGTTGGATAGCGTCAACTGCAATTGCGGCCAGGCCTGGGCAAACGGCGCGTCGTTGCGGAAGGTCGCGCTGATCAGCAGGACGCCCGCGGCGCCGGGATGCGGCCGCACGTCGCGCGAGGTGACGTGGAATGCGCCTGGCTGGTGCCAGGCTGGCACGTCGCAACGAAGGCGCGCGCACAACTCCACGATCACCGGCCGCCAACTGGCATCGGCGGCCAGGCGCGCACGATCCGCGACCAGTATCTGCACGGTCAGCAGCAACGCCAATAGCATCACCGCCAGCCACGGCCACAACGTGCGCCAGCGCCGCGGCACGGGCTTGCCGGATTGTCTGAAGTTGGGCGTGCTGGCCATGCGCTCAGTGCCGGCGGCGCCCGCTGATGCGCATCCATCCGTCCAGTTCGACGGCATGCAGTTCGTCGAATGCCTCGGCGTAGCGTGCCAGCAAGTCCTGCTCCTGCCCAC
>JAYSXN010000137.1:0-5910 GCA_043717405.1 Gammaproteobacteria bacterium | reverse complement strand
CGACCACTGCGGGACCTGAGTGCAGTCCGATGCCGACGTCGAATCCCCGGTCGCCCTCGCCCAGCGTGGCGCGGAATCCTTCCAGCGCGTCACACATGTCCAGCGCGGCGCTGATGGCGTGCTCGGCATGGTCGGGGTCGTCGAGTGGCGCGCCCCAGAACGCCATGATGGCGTCGCCAATGAACTTGTCCAGCGCGCCGCCGTGCTGGAAAATCACGCCTACCTGCAGGCTGAAATAATCATTCAGCAGCGCGACGACCTCCTGCGGGGAGCGCGATTCCGACAGGGTGGTGAAGCCGCGGATGTCGGAAAAAAGCAAGGTCACTTGCCGTTCTTCACCACCGCGCGCCAAGCCGCCGCTGGCCACCAGTTCCTTCACCACGTGCGGATTGACGAAGCGACTGAACATCTGCACCGCATGCTGGCGCGCCTTGAGTTCACCGAAGTATTCATCGAGCGTCGCCGCGACGTAAAACAGCGTTGCGAACAATAGCGGCGCCACCACCGGCAGCAGGATGTGGCGCGGCACCAGCATGAAGCTGACCAGCAGCAGCGCCGCCGCGACCATGGCGAAAGACACGCCGATGGCCAGCGCGTTGCGGTTCTGCCTGAACGCGATGAACATGGGTAGCACCAGCACCAATGTAAGCAGGAGCAGCCAGATCGGCGGCACCTGGCGCATCTGTCCGGCGTTCTTCAGGTTGTCGATGGCCGTCGCGAGGATTTCCACCGCCGGGTACAGGCCGTCCACGGGCGTGGAGCGGATGTCATGCAATCCGCTAGCGGACGTGCCGATGATTACGATCTTGCCGCGCAGTTCTGCCGGGTCGCGACGGCGTTGTGCCTTGGCGCTGGTGAAGTCTCTATACAGATCGGCATACGGGATGTGCCGGAACGAATTTTTTCCACCGCGCCAGCCCAGCACGATGTCTGCCTGGTCCGGAATGGCATAGCCCAAGTCACCAGCGACGCGCGCTGGCAGCGAAGGAATGCGCCAGCCCGACTTCGGCAAGTACAACAGGTAGCGCCGGCCAACGCCATCTGCGTCCTCCACGAAGTTGATCAGTCCCAATTTCCAATTCTCGGGCGCGATGACGTGGGGCAGCAGCAGGTTCATGCGCGCGTTGGGCGCGGCGCCCGTCGGGACACGGTCCATCCCCAGGGCCGGGGCCAGCGCGCTCAGCGCAACGCCATCGGCATCGGCTTGCTGGTCCTGCCGCAACATTGGCAGGTACACGTTATGCACGCCCGCCAGTACTTCATTGAAGTAGGCGTCGCTGTCAGGCCGGAACCGGTCCGGCTCGGAAAACCAGATGTCGAAGACGATTGCCTTGGGCTTCTGCAGCGCGATGCCCTCGACCAGTTCACCGTGCACCGAACGCGGCCACGGCCAGCTGCCGGCAACATCGTTCATGCGTTGCAGGCTGTATTCGTCGATATCCACGATCACGATGTCGGCATCGGGCTTCAACGCGCTCGCCTGCCAGCGCACGAACAGGTCGATCAGCCGGTTGTCGAGCGGCACCAGCGAATGCACGGACAACAACTCCACGCACCCCAGCACCAGCGCAAGCGCCAGCAACAGGTTCAGCGGTGTGGCAAGGATTCGTTTCATCGTGCCGCTTCCCCGGGCGATGCGACCGGCATTGGTTATACCGTGGCCATGCGCAGATGTAATCATCCCGTTAAGGGCCGCACGTCCGCCATCACAGTTTCCGTCAATTTCGCACCTTTGCGGTTCCAGCCGTCGCGCTTAACTGCTAGCCTCGAAAGTCCCCACCACACCCGGAGCCACCATGGCCCTCTGGAAAGAAAACGTAGTGTCCAAGCCCGGATCGATGTCGATGGACAACAAGGATCCTGTCCGCGCCGAACCGGCCCCGATGCAGTCGACCCCGGACTTCGTTCCCGTTGCCAACGCGCCCGCATCGGCGCCCAAGCCGCGCACCGAACCCGAGCGCGTCCGCAAGGAGTCGCTGATCGCCTCCGACCTGACCATCGAGGGCAAGATCGAAGGCTCCGGCAGCGTGCGCATCGCCGGCAAGTTCAACGGTGACGTCAACGTGCAGGGTGACCTGACCATCGAAAGTGGCGCCAAGCTGACCGGCGCGGTCCGCGCCAACGTGGTCATCGTTGCTGGCGAGCTCGAAGGCAATATCGAAGGCGCCATCCGCGTGGACCTGCAGCAATCGGGCGTGATCACCGGCGACGTCAAGGCCGGATCACTGACCGTCGCCGCGGGTGCGCGCATGCGCGGCCAGGCCGTGTTCGGCTGGGAAGACGAGCGCACCAAGGGCAACCGTTCGGATGGCGGCAACCACTGATGAGCACGCCGCGCCCAGGTAACCCGGGCGCGGTCCGCGAGTGCCCGCACTGCAAGGAAAGCATCCTTGAGAGTGCGGCAGTGTGTCCGGCCTGCAAGCACCACGTGCGCTTCGACACCGCAGGCTCGGCGCCGGTATCAACCGGGCACACGCCGTTGCGCATCGAGGGCAGCTTCCGCAATCCTGCCGACGACGCCGCCTGGGAATACTCGGTCATCGTGGTCATACGCAACGACCGTGGCGAGGAAATCGCGCGCAAGCTGATCGGCGTCGGCGCGCTGAAGCCGGAAGAACAACGTAGTTTCAGCCTGAGCGTGGAAATGGCGCCGGGCCGCGGCAAGATTGCCGCCAAGTCCACTTCGCGCCACTAGCGCGCGGCCGCAAGCATCACCCCCGACGCACCACCCAATCCTGCTGTCCCGGTGCGACTGGCCAAGCGCGTGGTCGAGCTGCTTGGCTGCTCCCGACAGGAAGCCGACCAGTACATCCAGGGCGGATGGGTGCTGGTGGACGGGCAAGTGGTCGACGAGCCACAACATAAAGTGTCGAACGAGCGCGTCGAACTCGATGCCGGCGCAACGCTCGCGCCAACGCAGCCGTCAACGTTGCTGTTGCACAAGGGCGCGGGCATCGATCAGCAGAGCGCGGCAGCGCAACTCACGCCTGCCGCGCGCTGGCCTGAGGACACGAGCGGCATCCGTATGCTGCGTCGCCACCTGATGCGCCAATTGGCGGTGCTGCCGCTGGAAACTGCGGCCAGCGGACTGCAGGTGTTTACGCAGGACCCGCGCCTGTTGCGCCGGCTGCGCGAAGACGCCACCCGCCTGGAGCAGGAGTTCATCGTGGAAGTGACTGGCGAATCGGTGCCCTACGGGTTGCGCCGGCTCGAACACGGCCTGGCTTACCAGGGACGCAACCTGCCGCCGTGCAAAGTCAGTTGGCAAAGCGAAACGCGGCTTCGCTTCGCCTTGAAGGACGTGCGCGACGGCCAGATAGTCGCAATGTGCGGAGACGTTGGCTTGAGCGTGGTGGGCATGAAGCGCATCCGCATAGGACGCGTGCCGCTGGCCAAGATGCCCACCGGAAGCTGGCGTTACCTGCCACCTGACGTCTTGCTTTAGCCTCTGCCGGCCGCTCATTCGGCTATCCTTGCAGCGACTGTTCCGGGGATTGCATTCGTGCCCGCAGCGCCAAGCACGCCGGACGGAACCGGACGGTCGCTCCCCAGGCATTGCGCGACGCGGTTATCTGATCGTCGCAACGAAGCAAGGCGAACCCTGATCGACAGCGGCGACGATGCGAGCGCTACACCCCGAGAACCCGCAGCATCGGCACAGTAAACAGCGGCGCTGAAATCAACAGTGCCGAAAGCGTCCATGCGTGCCTTGCCAGCGACGGCCACCGCGACACGCTCAGCGGGAACTCCAGCAACACCAGCCGGGCCTGCACGAGGAAAAAAGCACCGGCGAGCCAGGCAGCACCCAGCCCGGCGGCAGTCAGGAACATCCATGCGTGCAGTAGCGCACTTACCAAGAAGGTCGCCACGAGCGCCAGGACCGGTCCGCTACGACGTGACACCGGCAAGAAAATAAAATGGTTCAACCAGCTGCTGACCGGACGGTTCCAGCGCCGGCTCCGGAACTCGCTGACACTGCGGGCAGCGATCGGTGCCACCTGCAAGGGTGGCACGCGCACACCGGCGAGCAGGTGCACGAACAGCACCGTACCGGTGATCGCCTCCATTCCGCAGTAGGCGATAACGACGGCAAGCGTTTGGCGCAAAAACACAAGGACCAGCCGGCCTTCCTGGGCACCGGGTAACAGCAACAGCGCCGTGGATGCAACGGCTGCGTAGGTGAGAACGCGAGCGGATAACCGGCCATCAAGGAAGGGCTGCACTGGTTGCGCGCGATCGACGTCGAAGGGCGCAATGGCGTGCCAGGCCCGCTGCCAGCCGCGCCACCGCCACGGGGTCACAGCAGCTTGCAGGGACTTGACCAGGGCCAGCAACCCCATGCAGGCCATGGCGGCACGCAGCAATGCAGGACCGTCGGCGAGCCACGGCAGCGCGAGCCCGGCAAACACCAGGGCCGCACTGGCGATACGCCTCGCGGCGCCGGTACCAGCCACCACCACGGCAGCCACGAGCAGGGCGGCCTGGCCGAGCAGCCATGACGCGATCATGGTGACAGAAAGGCGCTGGATTCAGCGCAGCTGGCTGTCCTTGCTGCCGCGCCGGTTATAACCGCTGACCACGCCATCATCGAAGTCCCGGGCCTCCTGACAAGAGACGCATAATCTCACGCCCGGCACGGCACGTTGCCGGGCCTTGGGAATGGCTACATCGCACTCCTCGCAATGGCCGAGGCCCGGCCCCTGCGGAAGGCGGCTGCGTGCGCGCCTGATGCCATCGTTGACCGTGGCATCGATCTGATCCTGCACTGCCCCATCGCCTGCCCATCCCGTCGCCATGTGTCTTCTCCACCGCACAATCCTGGGCCAAGGATAGGCGCATGGGGCTGAACTGTGCGTCATGGACAGACTTTGCGATTGGCGGCGTCGCGACTTGGCGATTGTTCAGCCTCGAGTCTGCATCGCGCTGTTTCAATTACTCAACCTGCGTACCCACGGGAAGGAACCCATGAGCAACGCCCAGCCGCGCGCCGGCACTGGCATCACTGGTCACCTGAACTCGATGCCGGATGAAAAATTCCTGGTCGCCCAGATGCACGAACTGCTGATATACCTGGGCCAGAAGAACATCGCGACCATCCTGGTTGCGGCGCAAAAAGGACTTATCGGCAGCAACATGCAGGGCGCGGTGGATGCCAGCTACCTGGCTGACTCGGTACTGCTGCTGCGCTATTTCGAAGCCGAGGGCGAAGTCCGACAGGCCATCTGTGTAATCAAGCGGCGCAATGGCGAACACGAACGCAATATCCGCGAGTTCAGCATGAAGGGCGGACGCGTCAGTGTCGGTGAACCGCTGCGAGATTACGACGGGGTCTTCTCGGGCATTCCGAAGCGCAGGGCAACGGGGTGACGCGAATCGCCCCGCAGGAACGTGTCCTAATATTCCTGCCGATGGCGAAGGACGGCGCACTGGTGGGCGAAGCACAGGCCCATGACGGCATTGGCTATGCCATCTGTGCCACGCCCGCCGACGTGCTGCGTGAATACGAGCATGGCGCGGGCGCGCTGTTGCTGGTCGAGGAGGCTCTCGGTGACGGTGACGGTTGGCTAGTGCGCCTGGTCGATGAGCAGCCGCCGTGGTCGGACCTGCCGGTCCTGCTGTTGACCCGGCATGGCGGCGACCTGCCCGCTGCGAGCGGGGCGATGGCTTCGCTCGGCAATGTCACGCTGCTCGAGCGGCCCTTGCGCATCTATGCCTTGATCAGCTCCGTGCGCAGTGCGCTACGTGCGCGCATGCGCCAAATCCAGACCCGTGCCCACCTGGTCGAGCGCGAGATCGCCGGCGAGCGCAAGGGCGGTGATCGAGGTCAGCGACAACGGCGTTGGCTTGTCGGCTGAGGCACTGTCGGGAGTATTCGAGATGTTCACCCAGGCCAACGCGCGCGATATCCGT
>JAYSXN010000136.1:0-1958 GCA_043717405.1 Gammaproteobacteria bacterium | reverse complement strand
CCGCCACGGGATGCGCGAAGCGCCGCGACACGCTGAGGTAAAGATTGGCGCCGGGAGGCGACACCCACGGCCGTCCGCGCCGCCCCTGCCCCGCGTCCTGGCGGTCGGCCAGGTACAACGCGCAGCTACGCGTTGGCGCAGGCACGGCCAGCGCGTCGGCTTGCGTGGAACCGGTGTCCGAGAGGAATTGCAGGCTGGCAACGTGGTCGCGCGCCTTCGCCGGCAGTGCAGCGAGGATCGCCTCGCCTTCGCCAGACGCCGCTGCAAGCGTTGCATCGAGCGCTGCGCTCATCGCCGTGCCATCCGCGCGCGCAGCCGGGCGAACACGCGGACGCGTTCGAACCGCGACTCGGTGCCCGCGCGCAAACGCGCGATGTTGGCGCGATGCGTGAACACCAGGAACAGGGCACACAACGTCGCGTAGCCCAGGCGCAGCGGATCGTCGCCGGCCAGCAACGCTTGCGGCACCAGGCTCAGCCCCGCGAGCATCGTCGCCAGTCCCACATAGCCGCCAAGCGCCAGCACCAGCAACCACACCAGCAACGTCGGCAACAGGCACTGCGGCCAGAGAACCACCAGGCCGCCCACCAGCGTCGCCGCGCCCTTGCCGCCCCGGAAGCCGTGGAAGACCGGCCACACATGCCCGAGCGTCGCGGCGAATGCGCAGGCATAGGGCCATGCCGCGGACAGGCCGGTGGGCGTGAGCCCCGCGGGCGTGAAGCGCAGGCCCAGCCAGGCCGCCAGTGCGCCCTTGCCGATATCGATCGCCACCGTAGCCAATGCGAACCACGGACCCTGCGTGCGCAGCGCATTGGTGCCGCCAGCATTGCCGCTGCCGACATTGCGGATGTCCACGCCGCGCAGGCGGCCGATCAGCAGGCTGCCGGAGAACGAGCCGAGAAGATAGGCGATCAGCACGAGGATGGCGGCGGTGAGCACCGGCGCATTATCGGACATTTACGGGATTGGGCATTGGGGATTGGGGATCGACTTTCCTGGGCTGGCTGCGCGAGCGCGCTCTGCTCAACCAGTCCAGGGCTGCAGCGATGCGACCAAGGCGCCAGGTCCCGCATGCGCGCCGACTGCCGGACCGGTCTCGACCAGCCAGCCCTGCACGCAATCGAGCTCGACCTGCAGCGTGGCGAGCAGCGTCTCGCCGTCCGCCCGCGCATCGCAATGCCCGACGATCACGCGCCAGCGCGTCGCATGGTCTACGCGCCGCGCCACGTAGCGCCAGAATTTTTCCGGCACGCCCCGCTTGCCGATCAGCCCGCCGGCCAGGCGCAGCTTGCCTTGCGGCGTCACCTTCGCCACCGGCGTCAGGCCCAGGCCTTGCACCAGTAGCTTGCCCCAGGCCGGCAGGCGGCCACCGCGGACGGCCATGGTGAGGTCGCGGGTCATCGCCCAGGTCAGAGTTTGCGCGCGCAGTGACTCGAGCATGGCCAGGATGGCGGCCGCGGCCATGCCGCGCTGCGCGGCCTCCGCGGCGGCGATCGCCAGCAGCGCCAGGCCGCCGGCGGCGTTGGCCGAATCGAACACGTGGGTACGCTCGGGATGGCCGCGCAGCGCAGCGGTCTCGGCCGACTGGATGGTGCCCGACACCGCGCGCGACACGCCCAGGTAAACCAGCGAAGGATGGTGCGAAAGCAGGAATTCGAACTGGCGCCTGAAATCCCCGGGCGAGGGCTGGCTGGTGCGCGGCAGTACGACTTCCTCGCGCAGCTTGCGGTAGAACTCCTGCGGCGTGAGGCTGATCTTGTCCAGGTAATCCTGGTCGCCGAAATTCAATCGCAGCGGCACGACGTGGATGTTGAGCGACTCGACCAGGGCTTCGGGCAGGTCGGCGGAACTGTCGGTGTTGATCGCCACCGAACCTGCGCCCGCGGCGGTGCGGGCCTGGGCGCGCATGTCGTCGGCCTTGGTGGACTCGACCCGGCCGAAGCGCGCGGCCAGGTTGA
>JAYSXN010000135.1:0-1963 GCA_043717405.1 Gammaproteobacteria bacterium | reverse complement strand
CGACAAGTGCGTTGAGTAGAAGCCGTTCACGAGTCCAATGTGGCCGACGCCTGGCACCATCACCACGGTCACCGGCTCGTTGAACGCACGCAGTCGCGACGCAAGCCTCGCGGCGTTGCCCTGGTCGACGCGTGTGTCCGCTTCGCCCTGCAGCAGCAGGAAGGGCGGTTCGTCGCCAGACACGAAATTCACCGGCTGCGTCCGCTGCCAGCCTTCGCGTGGACCCAGCGCCTGCATCACGGCCGGCTCGGTCAGCGGCAGGAAGTCATACGGCCCGGCAAGGCCGATCACGCCGGCCAGGTCACGAGCTTGCAGGCCATGCGCTGCAAGGTAGCTGGCGTCGGTGCCAAGCAGCGCGGCAATATGCGCACCGGCCGAGTGGCCCATGAGGAATATTTGCTTGCTGTCGCCACCGTAGCCCTTGGCATTTGCGTGCACCCAAGCCACCGCCGTTGCCGCATCGACCATGAAATCCGGGAACGGGTGCGCCGGCGCCTTCCGATAATCGGGAATGAAAACAAGGACGCCGCGTCGGGACAAGGCGCGCCCGACAAAGGCGTAATAGGCGCGCTCCCCGCTACTCCAGCTGCCACCGTACAAAAACACGACCACGGGCGCGCTTGGGGTTCCATCCGCCGGGCGGTACACATCTATGGACAAGCCGTGGCGGGCATCGAACTGCATCGCCTCGCCTTCGCGCACGCCCAGGTTCAGGGCATGGAAATACAAGCTCTGGCAGCCCGCCGATAGCAGCGCGAACAAGCCGACCAGCAAGAGCGTGGCACGGTTTTCTGGTTTCATCACCCCAGTTTGGTCGTGCGTGCGTGTGCGCGGCGTCAACAGCGTGCGCGCCGGGAGGCGGCGGCCAGCGGCAGTTGATGAGCGTTCAGATAATCTGGGCTAGCCTCGCTGCAACCGCCGCTATGCATGACGGTTGCGATGCGCGGCACGCGCAGAAACTTTCAACCAAAGGAATGGACATGACCAATACAACGGGTAACGACATGAACCGCGATCCGATCAGCGGAGCACCGGGCGCGCATCCAATTGGCACCGGAGTGGGCGCTGCCGGCGGCGCGGCTGCAGGCGCAGCCATCGGCGCGATGGGTGGGCCGGTGGGGATGGTCGTTGGAGGTGCGATTGGCGCCGTGGTGGGTGGGCTGGGTGGCAAGGCCGCTGGCGAAGCGGTCAACCCGACGGCTGAAGACGCGCATTGGCGTTCGAACTACGAGAACGAGCCGTATCGCAAGGACGGCATCGGCTATGAGCACTATGCACCTGCCTACAAACTCGGCTACGAGAACCGCCAGCGCTACAGCGGCCAGTCCTTCGACCAGGCCGAGACCGGCCTGCGCAGCGATTGGGAGAAGAGCCGCGGCAACTCCAGCCTGGCCTGGGAGGACGCCAAACCGGCAGCCCGCGCAGCCTGGCACCGTGTCGAGCGTGCCATGCCTGGCGACGCCGACGGCGATGGCATCTGAGCTCAATAATATTTGCTGAGTGCCGATACAAAGGAGCCCGCGAATTCGCGGGCTCCTTTTTTTTGCAACGACCCATTGCTGCCGATCAACCGGTCGGGCGGCTTCCAGCAGAATCCCGCGCCATCGATCCGATCGGTGGACGTTGCTGCGATGACGACGCCGAGAAAGCTTCCCGCAGGCGCTCGCCCACCAGTTGCTGGGCCTGCCGCGCTTCTTCAAGCACCGCGCCCATGCCGAAGAACTCGTGGGTCACTCCCGAATACTCCTGCATGACGACATCCACGCCAGCTGCGCTCAACGCCTGCGCATACATCTCGCCTTCCGAACGCAGCGGATCCAGCTGCGCAAGTATCACCGTCGCCGCCGGCAGGCCGGCAAGATCCTTGCGCTTGACCAGGCAGATGCGCAAATCCGACGTCTGCTCCGCTGAGTTGAAAGCATGCTTCACGAACCAGCCCATCGCCGCCTTGCCCAAGGGCTTG
>JAYSXN010000134.1:0-16888 GCA_043717405.1 Gammaproteobacteria bacterium | reverse complement strand
GGCGCGGCAAGGCCAAGCCCGGCGACCTGAGCCCGGCCTATGATTTCGACATCAACGGCTTGACCGTGGGTGCGGACTATCGCGAGTCGGACAAGTTGATCTTCGGTGGCAGCCTGGGCTACACGAAGCAGAGCAACGACCTGACCCAACGCGAGGGCAAGCTCGACACCAGTGGCTGGAGCGCCTCGGCTTACGGAACGTTCTACCGCAGCAACAGCTGGTACAGCGACGCAGTCCTCAGCTATGGCCGCAACAGCTACCTGACCGAGCGCCACGTCCGTTACACGCTGACGCTGCCCGATGGCAGCACGTCCACCATCGACCAGACCGGCAAGGCCAATTCCTCAGGTGACAGCTTGAGCCTGGCAGCCAGCTTCGGCCGCGACTTCAACAAGGGCGGCTGGGGTTTCGGTCCCTACTTCCGGGCGATGTACACGCGCTTCAACTTCGACCCGCTGGTGGAGGACTTCGACAACGCCGACCCAGGCAATGGCCTGGCCTTGTCCATGGACACGCGCAACGTCACCTCGCTGACCAGCACGCTGGGTGGGAAGCTGACCTACGCGCATAGCGCGAGCTGGGGCGTGTTGATCCCGCATGTGCAGCTGGAGTGGCAGCATGAGTTCAAGACCGATCCGGCGGCGGTGGATGCCCATTTCCTCTATGACCCGACGGCGACCGTCTTCAGCATCAAGGGCGATCCGGTGGATACCGACTTCTTCCGCTTCGGTGTTGGCATGTCCTTCGTGATGACCCACGGGCGCTCGGGATTCTTCTACTACGAGCGCTTGATAAGCAGGGAGCGTTTCAGCCAAAACAGCCTGGCCTTTGGCCTGCGCCTGGAATTTTGAGATGATCCACCCTTCTGTACCCTCGGGTGGTGGCGGCATGGCGGGCGTTGCGCATGATTGAGTTCGGCAACTCCAGTCACGTCGGGCTGCGTCGCGAGCTTAACGAGGACACCTACTATTCCGACTCTGAGCTCGGGCTATGGCTCGTAGCCGACGGCATGGGCGGCCATGAGTTCGGCGAAGTGGCCAGCGCGCTGGCCCGCGATGCCGTGGTCCGTGAAATCCGCGGCGGGCGCAGCCTGAGCGAGGCCATCCGCAGCGCCGACGAAGACATCATCCGCCAGTCCAAGCGCCGGGCCGATAGCCTGCCCATGGGCACGACCATGGTTGCGGTGCGCATCAACGAGCATCGTTTCGAGCTGGCCTGGGTTGGCGACAGTCGTGCCTACCTGTGGAGCGGTCAACTCCGCCAGCTGTCCTCGGACCACAGCTACGTGCAGGAACTGATCGACCAGGGCGCAATTACCCCGGAGCAAGCACGCAGCCATCCGCACCGCAACGTGGTGACCCAGGCACTGGGCGTGACGGACCCGGAGTCATTGAAGATTGAAACCATCTCCGGCGAGTTGCGGCCGGGGTTCCAGATACTGCTATGCAGCGACGGCCTGACTGAGGAAGTCAATGACACTCAGATCGCATCGCTGCTTGCACAGACGGATTTGTCCGCCCAGGAATGCGTTGATCACCTGATCTCCAGCGCCCTGGATGGCGGTGGATCCGACAATGTCACGGTGATACTGCTGCGCAGGGTTTGACGCCAGTCAGTTGGCCGGCAAAGCAGGTACGTTGGCTTTTTCGCCGCGCTCGCCCTGCTCAGCAGCGACGTTGAGCTGTACCAGCGTCGGGTCGGCTGGGTCGATGCGCAGTCCATCGCGCGCGATCAGGCCACACTGGACCCATCGTTCCAGCACGCACAGCCGGTGCGCTTGGCTGCGGTAATAGGCGCGCAATGTAGCGATGCCCTTTTTTGCCCGCGGATTATCCGGGCTGTTCGCCAGCACGCGCTGATACAGATAGTTCGCGCTGTCGTCCTCTGGTTCAAGCAGATGGCGGCCGGCGTCCTTCTCGGTCGTGCCGGTCGCCAGGTACGTATCGGCCTGCACAAGCGCTGTTTCCATCTCCTCCGGCGTCATCGCCTCTGGCGCCGCAGGGAAGTTGGTGCTGATGCCAGCCGTTCCAGCGCCAGGCGCGGGCCCGAACTGCGCGGTGGCAGACGGTTGGGTCGCAACTGAGGTTGCCGGCGCGAGTGCTTGCTGCCTCGGCCACAAAAACCAGCCAGCCAGCGCCAACACGAGCACAGCGCCAATGCCGGCGGGAATGCGCCAGTCGCGGCCTTCCTGCTGCCGCGACAAGCTCACGCGCGTCCGCTGCTGCGTCGCGCCGCTGCCAGTCAGACGGCTGCTGGTGCCGGGTTTGCGTGCGGCCGATTGATGCAGCGTCGCTGCTTCCGGCGCCGAGGCAACCAGCTTGTGGATGGCGTCCACAGCCGCCGCGCCGTTGTTGTAGCGCTCCGCGGCCTGCTTGGCCATCAAGCCCGCAATCAGCGGTTGCAACCAGACATAGGGCTCGGGCAGTTCCGGCACCGGATGCGTGACATGCATCAGCGCAACGGTGAACGGATCGCTGGCGCGATATGGTGTGTGGCCGGCCAGCATCTCGAACAACACCGTGCCCAGGCTGTACAGATCGGAGCGGCCATCCACCGGCTCGCCACGCGCCTGCTCGGGGCTCATGTAATCGGGCGTGCCGATCGATGCGCCGGCGACGGTGGAGCTGTTGCTGCCGTCCATCGCCTTGGCAATGCCGAAGTCGGCCAGCACTACGCGGCCGTCGTTGCGGAATAGGACGTTGCCGGGCTTAACGTCGCGGTGTACGAAGCCCTTCTGATGCGCGAAATCGAGGCCCTGCGCGATATCGCTGGTGATGTCCAGGATTTCAGCGACGCTCAGGCCACCGTCGGCAAGGCGCTCCTTCAGCGTGCCGCCCGGGATGTACTCGGCGGCCAGGTAATAGATGCCGTTGTGGCTGCCGATGTCGTATACGGTGACCAGGTTCGGATGCTGCAGCTTCGCGGTGATCTTGCCCTCGATCAGGAAGCGGCTCGCGAATTCTGCATTCGCCGCAAGGATGGGCGACATGATCTTGAGCGCGACTTCGCGCTCCAGCGACTTTTGCACGGCCAGGAACACCGAGGCCATTCCGCCTTCGCCGATCGGGCGCAGTATCTCGTAGCCCGGGATATTGATGTCGACGGCGGTCAGTAAAACGGTTGCGTTCACACGGAGGCCGCCTTGCAGTGGTTTTCCATCATGCCATGGCGTCCAGCCCAGCCTCGACACCGGCCGCGATATCCGCCGATTGATCCCATAGCAGCTTGCCACCAGACTTGCGCGCAATCTGTTCCATCCTGGCCAGATGCGCCTGCACCTCGTCGGCGGAAGCCAGCAATATGCGCCGGCGCAGCACCGTGCCCGTCACGGAAACCGTTGCGTCCACTGGCTTGGACGCAGAGCTGCCCATGCTGAGCACCAGGTCGCCCTGCCCCGACGTCATTGCCAGGTACACCTCCGACAACAACTCGGCATCCAGCAGCGCGCCGTGCAGCTTGCGGTGCGCATTGTCCACGCCCAGGCGGCGACACAACGCGTCGAGGGAGTTGCGCTGTCCCGGGAAGCGCTCACGCGCCATGGCGAGCGTGTCGAGCACGCGCGCATGGTCGGCGACGCGCCCGTGCTCGACGCCAACCATCGACAATTCGTAATCCAGGAAACCGATGTCGAAGTCGGCGTTGTGGATGATCAGCTCCGCGCCGCGGATGAACTCCAGAAGTTCGAGCACCACATGCGCGAACAGCGGCTTGTCGGCGAGGAATTCCAGCGTCAGCCCGGTGACTTCCTGCGCACCCGGTTCCATTTCGCGGCCGGGGTTCAAATAGCGCTGGAATCGTCGGCCGGTCGGACGGCGCTCCATCAACTCGATGCAGCCAATTTCAACGAGGCGATTGCCCCGCTCCCAGGACAGGCCGGTGGTCTCGGTGTCGAGCACGATCTGGCGCATCAGGCGCGTTCGCCCTGGCGGATTTTCTCGGCAGCAAGTCGCGCGAGCTTGTCGACGCGTTCGTTGTCGATGTTGCCGGCATGACCGCGCACCCAGCGCCAGCTCACCTGATGCGGCGCGGCGGCGATGACCAGGCGTTCCCACAAATCCTTGTTTTTTACCGGCTCCCCGGCAGCGGTGCGCCAGCCACGGCGGATCCAGTTGGGCAGCCACTCGCCGATGCCTTTTTGCACGTACTGCGAATCGGTATGCAGCACGACCTTGCAAGGGGTGCTCAGCGCTTCGAGCGCGGCGATCGCTGCCATCAGTTCCATCCGGTTGTTGGTGGTGTCCTGCTCGCCGCCGGCCAGTTCCCTCTCGACGCTGCCGTAGCGCAGAAGCGCGCCCCAACCTCCCGGCCCCGGATTGCCCAGGCACGCGCCATCGGTATTGATCTCGACCTGTTTCAACCTGCACTCATGCCCGGGCGCATGCTGACGGCGGGCGAGACTTTGCGCAAGGGCGTCAAGCCGGGATCACGGCGCCGCAGCACGACCATGCTGGCCGCGCGCAGGCCGTCGACCCAGTGGCTGTGAGCGTTGCTGGTTGCACGCTCGGCGGCAATTGGCCAGACCGGACCGAGGTGCTGTCGCCGCATCACTTCCAGCCCCGCATCGCGCGCCATTTTGTCAATGGAGAAAGTGCTGGTTGCCCGCGAGGATTCCAGCAGCCAGCGCAAGCGCGTGGGGCTCCACGGATTCAGGCTGATCAACATGGCCACGCCTTCGGGCTTCAACGCTCTGGCAATCTCGTGCACGAGAAACGCGGGTTCCGGCGAGGTCTCGAGCATGAAAAGGCAGTAAACCAGCGACAGGCTGGAGCTGCTGACAGGCAACTCCACGTCCAGGCACTTCAACTGTCCCGCAAGCTGGCCATCTTCACGATAAAGGCTCAGCACATTAGCCAACATGTTGCCGGACAATTCCGGCGGAAGTCCCTCAATTGGACGCATGTACAGTCCGTGCTGGCCGAATACTCGGGTCAACTCGGGCACCGCCATGCGTTGCACATCGGCCACCAGGCGGCGGCCGACGGCGCCATTCAGCCAAGCCGTCCCTGAACGGCTGGGTTGACTGAGGGGGCGTACGGAGGGCATGGTCGGGATTCTGCGGCAATCCGCCAGTCAGGTCACCCACTGCATGCTTAGATTGCGACCCCTGCCCGCGTACACCGACAACTATATCTGGACCCTCAGCGACGCCGACGGTAATGCGCTCGTGGTGGATCCTGGCCAGGCCGAACCGGTGCTACAGGCCGTTGCCGAGGGCATGCGCCCAGTCGCCATCCTGCTGACGCACCATCATCCCGACCATGTCGCTGGCGTGCCTGAGTTGCTGGCGCACTTTGACATTCCCTGCTTCGCACCCGAAGACGAACGCATCGAGTTCGCCACGCAACGCGTCAAGGAGGGACATCGCGTCCGCATAGATGCGCTGGGCCTTGACCTGGAAGTGATCGAGGTCCCCGGGCATACCCGCAGCCATGTTGCCTTCCACGGCGGCGGCTATCTCTTTTCCGGAGACACGCTTTTCAGCCTCGGCTGCGGCAGGATGTTTGAAGGCAGCGCCGAACAGATGCTCACTTCGCTTGACCGCCTCGCTGGGCTCCCGGCAGAAACCCTCGTGTGTTGCGGCCACGAATACACCCAGGCCAATGGCGTCTTTGCTGTCGCCGCCGAGCCACTGAATGCAGTGCGTGACCAGCGGCTTGCCCAGGTTGCGCGGCTGCGTTCGCAGGGGCTGCCAAGTGTTCCGAGCAGCCTGCTCAGCGAACGCGAATGCAATCCCTTCCTGCGCGTTGACCAAGCCCAGATCGGCGCGAGCCTGCAGGCACGCGGAGCCGGTGGCAATGCAAGTCGCGTCGAGCGGTTTGCTGCGCTGCGCGCCTGGAAAGACGGGTTCGCCGCGTGACCGCTGCCAGGCAGCACCTGATCCGGATCGCCGTGCTGTGCACATTGGCCGGCTGCCAGCCCAACGTCCGCCCTGATGCCACTGCAGCGCAGCCTGTTGGCAGCGCCAATAGCACCGGCGGTCCGGGCCTCATCGCACCGGGAGCGGCGACAGGCAAATCAAATGCCGCGCCGGCGGGTGCGGCCGTTGGGCCAGACCTATCAGGATCGACTGCAAGCGGGACTGCCGGGACTGCGGGGACTGCGGCGACTGCGGGGAGCCTGCCCAGTACGGCTAGCACCGATGCGCCCACGGCGCTTCCTGGCGGCACCGCGCTGACCACGGGCGATCAGGTCTTCGCACGCATACGCTCAGGCCTGGGCTCGAAATCCTGCGCTGCCGGTGACAACAGCGAAAAATGGCGGCGGCGGTACGCAGCCAATGCGACCGCGTTCGCGAACCATTTGCAGCAGGTGCTGCCCTTGCTGGACTTCGTCAGTATCGAAGTGGACCGCCTTGGCCTGCCCTCGGAATTCGTCTTCATACCACTGGTGGAAAGCTGGTACCGGCCGGACGCGATCGGCATCAGCGGACCCGCCGGGATGTGGCAGATGATTCCCAGCACCGCACGCAATCACGGGATCCATATCCAGCCCGGCTACGACGGCAGGTTGTCGCCGGTGGAATCCACACGCGCGGCATTGTCGTACCTGAAAACCCTGCAGGACATGTTCGGCAACTGGGAACCGGTGGTAATGGCCTACAACGCGGGCGAAGGCCGGATGATGGACGCCTTCAGACATGCACAGACCCGCGACGTGTCCGCGGCCCGCCGCAAGCCGCACGGGCTGTCCAACGTAACCTACGATTACGTCGCGAAGTTGCAGGCGCTGTCGTGCCTGGTCGCCGAGCCGCAGCGCAACGGCGTGACCCTCCCCGGCTCGACGCGATTCGTGCCATTGGCGCCAGTACTGATGGACCCGGCAATCGTGGCTGTCGATCAGTTCGCGAGCAGTCGCGGAGCTGACGCCGCGCAGCTGCGGCGGCTCAATCCTGGCTACAAGTCCGGACGCATCGTGGCCGGCGTGCCGCGCTTGATCCTGACGCCGTTTGGAATTCCACAGGCGGACCCGTCGCCCACGCTGGCCGGGAACATCACGCCCACGGCGCAGGCCCTCGAAGCGCTGGCGGCGCAAACGCACAAGGTCCATGCCGGCGAATCGCTGTGGTCGATCGCCA
The DNA here is from genome assembly GCA_043717405.1 of Gammaproteobacteria bacterium. Taxonomy (GTDB): domain Bacteria; phylum Pseudomonadota; class Gammaproteobacteria; order Xanthomonadales; family Xanthomonadaceae; genus Arenimonas. The sequence continues at coordinate 9,813 of JAYSXN010000134.1, read as the reverse complement.
AGCTCTACAGCCTGAGCATCGCCCAGCTCAGGCGATTGAACCGCCTCGGTCGCGATGCAATGGTGCGGCCCGGGCAGACGCTCAAGCTTTCGCCCTGAGCACGCTGCGGGCAGCCTTCTCCAGTACGGGCAATCCATGCTTGGCGATATGGCGTACCGGCGTTCACACTAGGGCCTGCGAAAAATCGCTGCACTCAAAAATCGCTGCACTCCAGGAGACGACACGATGGGATTCATGACCGGCAAGCGGGCCTTGATCGTTGGCATCGCCAGCCAGCGCTCGATTGCAACCGGCATCGCCGAAGCGATGAGCCGCGAAGGCGCGGAACTTGCCTTCACCTACCAGAACGACAAGCTGAAATCGCGCGTCGAGGACGCCGCTGCCGAGTACGGTGCAAAAATAGTGCTGCCCTGCGATGTCAGCGACGATGCACAGATCGATGCGGTATTTGCCGAACTGGGCAGGCAATGGGATGGACTGGACGTGCTGGTGCATTCGGTTGGATTTGCGCCACGCGAAGCGCTAAACGGCGAGTTCCTGGAAGGCCTGACGCGGGAAAGCTTCCGCATCGCCCATGACATCTCCAGCTATAGCCTGGCCGCGTTGGCCAAAGCAGCGCGCCCCATGATGCGCGGACGCGGTGGCAGCATCCTGACCCTGAGCTACCTGGGCGCGGAACGCGCACTGGCCAACTACAACGTGATGGGATTGGCCAAGGCCAGCCTGGAAGCCAACGTGCGCTACCTGGCGCTGAACCTGGGGCCGGAGGGCACGCGCGTCAACGCCATCTCGGCAGGGCCCATCAAGACGCTCGCCGCCGCAGGCATTGCGAATTTCCGCAAGATGCTGACGCACGTCGAGCAATACGCGCCGTTGCGGCGCAGCGTGACTATCGATGACGTGGGCAACGTCGCAGCCTTCCTGTGCTCCGACCTTGCCGCAGGCGTTACCGGCGAAATTACTTACGTGGACGCCGGCTACAACGTCCTTGGCATGACCGGAATCGAAGGGCTGTAACGCGCGGGCCGGCGCTTACAGCCGGTCTTCCGCGATCGTCACCGTGTACTGCTTGCGCAGGCTGCGGATAAACGCCTGCGCATCAACGGAACCACGCATCCCTGCCAGTTGCGTCTTCAGCTTGCGCCGCGTTGCCGCGTCCAGGCCCGTCAAGTCGCCTTCCTGCACCGCGGTTACTGCAACCAGTGCGTAATGGTCGGGGCCGAGCCGGGTCAATCCGACCGGCACCTTGCCCGCCGTGGGACGGTCCAGGCGGAACGCCTCGTCGACCAGTGGCGCCAGCTGCGGGCTGGGCGCCTGCCGCCGGATCTTTGGCACCTCGTTGACCTTGCGACCCAACTGCGCCGCTAGAACATCGAGGGATTCACCTTTCTGCGTGCGTGCAAGCAAGGCTTGCGCCTGCGCCTTGCTGGCCTTGTCCAGGCGATCGGCCGCAAGGTCTGCTGCGACGCGGTCACGTATCGAAGCCAGCGGCTGCATCGCGGCCGGCTGATAGTCGGTGACGTGCAGCAGCACCACGTGGTTGGGGTCGATTTCTATGGAATCACTAACCTGGCGATCGATCTTCTGCGCATCGGTGAAGGCGGCCTTGCGCACCTGCTCGAGCGCAGCAATGCCCTCGCCTTTGGCGCGAGTAAACAAGCCGGTGCGGTTGACCGGCAGTTTCAGCGACGCCGCAGCAGGCGCGAGCGAATTGGGATCGGAATAGATCTTGTCGACCAGCTTGCCGCTGATGTCGTTGAATACGCGCTCGCGTTCGGTCTCGGTGTACTCGGCTTCAAGCTCAGGGCGGACTTCCTCGAACGACTTGCTGTTGCCGGCAATCAATTCCCTGAACTTGAGCACGTGCCAACCGTCGGGCAGGCGCACCGGATCGCTCACCTGGCCCGGTTGCAACGCGAAGAAGGCTTTGTCGAAAGCATCGCCAAATACCCCCTTGTCCACCGCGCCCAGATCACCGCCGGCGTTCTTGGAGCCGACGTCATCCGAGTTGGCTGCTGCCAGTGCGGCAAAATCCGCGTTCGGTTGCCGCGCCCGCGCGGCCATGTCGATCGCCTTCGCATGCGCCGCGGCGTCCTGCGCCGGCGTAGCCTTCGGATCGACCTTGACCAGGATGTGCGAGGCCATGCGCTGGTCCGGTGTTCCGTACTTTGACTTCACCGCGTCGTAGCGCTTGCGCAGGCTGGCTTCGTCGGCAACGGTGCTGACGGCAAGGTCGGCGGCGTTCAATTCGACGTATTCGATCGCCACTTTTTCCGGACTGCGATACAGGGCTGGATGTGCCTTGTACCAGGCCAGCACGTCATTGTCGGATGGAGCTGCGGCCGGAACCGGCGGCGGGGGTATTTCCAGAAAGCGCACGTCGCGCGTTTGCTGGCTCAAGCGCAGGAAAGACTCGAGCTCGGCGTCACCGGCCAGCCCGGAGGCAGCCAACTGGTCCGGGATCATGCGCTGCATCAAGCCGGTGCTGACCAGTTTTTCAAATTGCTGCGGCGACATCCGTTGGCTTTGCAGCACGAGTTCGTATTGCTTGGGATCGAACTTGCCGGCTACTGAAAACGACGAGATGCCCATGATTTCTTTTTGCACTGCACTCTTCGGCAGGGCCAGGCCATCGCGCTCGGCGACCATCTGCAAAAGCGTTTCATCGACCAGCTGGTCGAGCACGGCGCGCTTGTTGTCCACGCTCTCGAACGCCGTCGAGTCAAAGGCCTTGCCCTGTTGTGTGCGCTGTTGCTGGCGCACCTGCTCGAAACGCTTGCGGAATTCGTCCGTGCCCAGTTCGCGCTCCTGCTTGCCGAAGACCAGGAACTTGGCCGGCCCCTGGATCCTGGCGACGTAGGTTTCGACCTTCGGGGTCAGGTAGGACTCGATGCCGAAGAAGGCCATGGTCAAGATCACCAGGCCAAGCACGATGCTGGCGATCCAGCCGGAAGTTTTTTCGCGAATGGTCTGGAGCATGTGGTTCGCCAGTGTTATGCGGGCCCGTGCGGCGCCCTTGCGAAAAAACGAGGGCGCCTATAAGGCGCCCTCGGGGTATGGCGGAGTGGACGGGACTCGAACCCGCGACCCTCGGCGTGACAGGCCGATATTCTAACCAACTGAACTACCACTCCACGAAAACTTTTGCCTGGACGCCTGGCTAAGCTGGTGGGTGCTGAGGGTTTCGAACCCCCGACCCTCTCCGTGTAAGGGAGACGCTCTACCGCTGAGCTAAGCACCCAAACGTGGCGCTCAGTTTACTGCATCCTTCAGGGCTTTGCCAGCCTTGAACGCCGGGTTTTTCGACGCCTTGATCTTGATCGCGTCGCCGGTCTGCGGGTTGCGGCCCTGGCGGGCTGCGCGCTTGCGTACCGAGAAAGTGCCGAAGCCGACGAGAGTGATGGTGTCGCCTTTCTTCAGTGCATTCTTGACCACGTCGATCATCGCATCAACGGCGCGCGCGCCATCGGCCTTGGACAGTTCGGCAGCGTCAGCGACGGCGCCGATAAAATCGCCTTTGTTCATTGGTGACTCCGGTGAGCGGGAACGTCCCGCGTTTTTTGCAATGCGGACTTCGCAAGCCTAGGGCTGCGGGTCCGTCCTCCTGTACCGATGCGCATGCGCGCCAACGGGTGGAACGATTTATACCAGCGCATTTTTGCACGCGCAACCGGAAACCCGCGTTATGGGTGGGTTTCCGATGTCGCGCACGTGCACGCAGGTTGGAATCAGTGCCGCCGTGCCGCCTCGAGCTTGTGCTCGGCCGTCTCCTCGACCGCTTCCACCGGCGTTGGCACTTCGCCCGCCTGGGGCACTATCGGCCGGACCAATGCGATATCGAGCACCTGGTCGATCCACTTCACCGGAATGATCTCAAGGCCTTGCGTGACGTTCTTCGGAATGTCGGCAAGATCCTTGCGATTCTCTTCAGGGATGATCACCGTCTTGATGCCGCCGCGCAGCGCAGCCAGCAACTTTTCTTTCAGTCCACCGATTGGCAGCACGCGGCCGCGCAATGTGATCTCGCCGGTCATCGCGACATCGGATCGGATCGGCACGCCGGAAAGGATCGATACCAGCGCGGTGACCATCGCAACGCCCGCACTCGGACCGTCCTTGGGCGTCGCGCCCTCGGGCACGTGCACGTGGGTGTCGAACTTCTGGTGGAAATCCGGATCAAGGCCCAGCCGTTCGCTGCGCGAGCGCACGACAGTATGGGCAGCCTTCACCGACTCCTGCATGACGTCGCCCAGCTGACCGGTAAGGATCAGCTGACCCTTGCCCGGCATCACCGATGCTTCGATCTGCAACAGGTCGCCGCCGACTTCCGTCCAGGCAAGACCCGTGACCAGGCCGACTTCGTGCTCGGCCTCGGCGCGACCGAAATCGTAACGACGCACGCCCAGGTACTTGTCCAGGTTCTTCGAGGTGATCTGCAACACCACTGGCGGCTTCGCGTTTTTCTTGGCAGGCGGACGCGGACCCATCAAGGCGATTTCCTTGACCACCTTGCGCGCTATCTTGGCAATCTCGCGCTCCAGGTTGCGAACGCCGGATTCACGCGTGTAGTAGCGCACGATGTCGCGCACCGCCGATTCCTGGATCTTGAGCTCGTCTTCCTTCAATCCGTTGGCCTTCATCTGCTTGGCCATGAGGTAACGCTCGGCGATGTTGAGCTTTTCATCCTCGGTATATCCCGGGATGCGGATGACCTCCATTCGGTCCAGCAGCGGGCCAGGGATGTTGAGCGAGTTGGCCGTCGCCACGAACATGATCTCGGACAAGTCCAGGTCGACCTCGAGGTAATGGTCGTTGAAGCTGTGGTTCTGCTCAGGATCAAGCACTTCCAGGAGCGCCGATGACGGGTCCCCGCGAAAGTCCATGCTCATCTTGTCGATCTCGTCGAGCATGAACAGCGCATTCTTGCTGCCGACCTTGCTCAGGTTCTGCACGATGCGCCCGGGCATGGAACCGATGTAGGTACGGCGATGGCCGCGGATCTCGGCCTCGTCGCGCACGCCGCCGAGCGACATGCGCACGAACTTGCGATTGGTCGCCTTGGCGATACTCTGCCCGAGCGACGTCTTGCCCACGCCCGGCGGCCCGACCAGGCACAGGATTGCGCCCTTCATCTGCTTCACGCGTGTCTGCACTGCAAGGTATTCGAGGATGCGGTCCTTGACCTTTTCCAGGCCGTAATGATCTGCATCAAGCACGGCCTGCGCGGCCTTCAGGTCCTTGCGCACCTTGGTGCGCTTCTTCCACGGCACGCCGATCAGCCAATCAAGATAATTGCGCACGACAGTTGCTTCGGCCGACATCGGCGACATCTGCTTGAGCTTGGCAAGTTCCGATTTCGCCTTCAGCTCGACCGGCTTGGGCATTCCGGAAGCGGCGATTTTCTTGGCGAGTTCTTCCAGTTCATTCGGTGCCTCATCGAGGTCGCCGAGTTCCTTCTGGATCGCCTTCATCTGCTCGTTGAGATAGTACTCGCGCTGGCTGCGTTCCATCTGCGACTTGACGCGGCCGCGGATGCGTTTTTCGATCTGCTGCACATCGATCTCGCCGTCGACCAATCCGATCAGGATCTCCAGCCGCTGCCCGACCTCGAGCGTTTCCAGCAGGCGTTGCTTGTCGGCTAGGCGCGCACCGAGATGGGCAGCGATGGTGTCGGCAACCCGGCCCGGATCGTCGATGCCCGCAAGCGTGGTCAGCAGTTCCGGCGGCAGCTTGCGATTGGTCTTGACGTATTGTTCGAACAGGCCCATCAGCGAGTTCAGGGTGACGCCCATCTCGCGCTCGTCGCGTTCGTGGTTTGAGTCGAGCGTCGTGCCCGTGCCGGTGAGCGCGCCGTCGGTGTCACCGAAGCCATCGACGGCTACCCGTGACACGCCTTCGACCAACACCTTGATGGTGCCGTCGGGCAGCTTCAGCAATTGCAATACCGTCGCCAGGGTGCCAACCGGATACAGGTCCTGCTGGCCTGGATCATCGACATCGGGGCTTTTCTGCGCAACCAGCAGTATCTGCTTGTCGGCGGCCATGGCGAGGTCGAGCGCCTTGATAGAACGGTCCCGACCAACGAACAGCGGGATCACCATGTGCGGATACACCACTACGTCGCGCAATGGCAATACCGGCAGGTTGATGCGGACCGAAGTCTTGTTTTCCATGACTGTCTCCAGTGTGCGGCAGCTTTCGCCAAGCGTTATTTGAAACAAGAACGGGCCGGATGACCGGCCCGTTTTGAATGAAGAAGAGCCGGCGGTTTACTCCACGGACGCCGCTCGAGGCGCGGGCATGGGAGTGTTGGTGTAGATGAGGTAGGGCTCGGTCTGGTGATTGATGACCGACTCGTCGACTACGACCTTGCTGACATTTTCCAGGGAAGGCAAGTCATACATGGTGTCGAGAAGCACGGATTCCATGATGGTGCGCAAGCCGCGCGCGCCGGTCTTGCGCTTCAGTGCCTTGCGCGCGATTGCAAGCAGCGCATCAGGACGCACTTCCAGCTCAACACCTTCCATGTCGAACAGCTTCTTGAACTGTTTGGTGATCGCGTTCTTGGGTTCGGTAAGGATGCGCACCAGCGCTTCTTCATTGAGTTCTTCAAGCGTTGCAACCACCGGCAGGCGCCCGACGAATTCCGGAATGAGACCGAACTTGATCAGGTCCTCGGGTTCGACTTCAAACAGCAGTTTGCTGACGTCGGCCTTGCGCTCGGAACTCTTGACCTTCGCGCCGAAACCAATTCCGCCGGCTTCTGTGCTGCGCTGCTGCACGATCTTGTCGAGGCCGGAAAACGCGCCGCCGCAGATGAACAACATGTTCTTGGTGTCGACCTGCAGGAATTCCTGCTGGGGATGCTTTCGGCCGCCCTGCGGCGGTACCGAAGCGACGGTTCCCTCGATGAGCTTGAGCAGCGCCTGTTGCACGCCTTCGCCGGAGACATCGCGGGTGATCGACGGGTTCTCGGACTTGCGCGAGATCTTGTCGATCTCATCGATGTAGACGATGCCGCTCTGCGCCTTTTCGACGTCGTAGTCGCACTTCTGCAAGAGCTTCTGGATGATGTTCTCGACATCCTCGCCAACGTAGCCGGCTTCAGTCAGCGTAGTGGCGTCGGCAATCGTGAACGGAACGTTCAGCATGCGCGCCAGCGTTTCGGCAAGCAGCGTTTTGCCTGAACCGGTCGGGCCGATCAGCAGGATGTTCGACTTCGACAACTCGATGTCGTCATTCTTGAGCCGCGATTCGATGCGCTTGTAGTGGTTGTACACCGCGACAGACAGCGTTTTCTTCGCCCGCGGCTGGCCGATGACGTACTGATCGAGGACTTCAAGAATCTCCCGCGGCTTGGGCAGGTGGCTACGCGCGGCGTGCGCTTTTTCCTCGAGCTCCTCGCGGATGATGTCGTTACACAGCTCGACGCATTCATCACAGATGAACACGCTCGGGCCGGCGATAAGCTTGCGCACTTCGTGCTGGCTCTTTCCGCAGAAGGAGCAGTACAGGATCTTGCTGCTGTCACCGGAACGGCTGAGACGATCGTCAGTCATGCGTAGCCCTGCCCTGATGGAGCAAAAAGGGGTTCAAAACGAGAATAGCACAGCGGACCGGACGCTCCGGCCGCTGGAATGCGGAGGCATTCATTCGCTGAATGTGGGGTCGTGCAAGCGGCTGTTCAGCCCGGCTGCACGCTGTCTTCATGCCGGCGGTCGAGCACCGCGTCGACCACGCCGTAGGCTTTCGCTTCCTCGGCATTCATGAAGTAATCACGCTCGACATCCAGGGCGATTTTCTCAATAGGTTGTCCCGTGTTGGCGGCAAGCTCCTGGTTCAATCTTTCCCGGAGGTAGAGGATTTCCTTGGCCTGGATGGCGATGTCACTGGCCTGGCCCTGGGTGCCGCCGGACGGCTGGTGGATCATCACGCGAGAGTTCGGCAGGATGTAGCGCTTGCCCTTGGCGCCGGCCGCCAGCAGGAAGGAACCCATGCTTGCCGCCTGGCCGACGCAGATGGTGCTCACATCCGGCTTGATGAAACGCATGGTGTCGTAGATCGCAAGCCCGGCAGTGACCACGCCGCCGGGCGAATTGATGTACAGGCTGATGTCTTTTTCGGGGTTGTCGGCTTCCAGGAACAACAGCTGCGCAACGATGACGTTGGCGACGTAGTCGTCCACGCCGCCAACCAGGAAAATCACCCGCTCCTTCAACAGGCGCGAGTAGATGTCGAACGCGCGCTCGCCACGGCTGGTCTGTTCGACCACCATCGGCACCAGATTCAGAGCCTTCACCTGTTCCATGCAACTCTCCGTTGGGGCTGTGCGCGTTGGCTCAGGCAACTGGGCGCATCACGTCAGCAAAGCTTAGCGTCTGCTCAGTGGCATTGGCGCGCTCGGCGATCCAGTCGATCACCTGCTCCTCCATCACCCTGTTCTGCAGGTTACGCATCAGATTGGGGTCGTTCCGGTAGAGTTCAATGACCTGGCCCGGATCCTCGTACGTGGATGCGATCAACTGCATGGTTTCACGTACCCGCGCCGGCTCAAGGGACAACTGGTTCTGGCGGGCGATTTCACCCACCAGCAACCCTGCCGCGATGCGCTGGCGGGCCGCGTTCATGAACATCTCGTGGGATTCAGGTGCCGGCTGACCCTGCTGGCGTGCACTTTCAGTGGCGCTTTGAGCCAGACCGCGGGCTTCAAGTTCCACCAGCCTCGGCGGCATTTCGGTCTGGCCGTAGGCGGCGACGAGCTTCTGCGCCACTTCGGCGCGCAGCCTGCTCATCAGGGTGCCCTTGAGCTCGCGCTCCAGGTTGGCCCGCACTTCCTTGCGAAACACATCGAGCTTGCCGCTGCGGATGCCAAAGCTCTTGATGAAAGCCTCGTCGATCTCAGGGATCAATGATTCGGCAACCTGCGTTGCCTTCACCGTCACCTTGGCACTCTTGCCGGCAAGCGCAGGTTCGCGCCAGTCAGCCGGAAAAGTCACCTCGACTTCTTTCTCTTCACCCGAGGTGATGCCCACCAACTGGCTCTCCAGCTCAGCAAACATGGCATTCGAGCCCAGCACCGTGGCGCCCTGCTCCACGCCCTCGGCGGGAATCCGGCCGTCAGAGGTGATGGCGTGCGTCTCGACGCGGACCAGGTCGCCCGGCTGCGCGGGACGTTCGACCGGATGCCAGCTTTGACGTTGCTGGCGCAGGGTTTCCAGCATCGCATCGATGTCCGACTCGGCAACCGTGGCCGTGAGGCGCTCGAACTGCAGTGCGGTGACGTCGATGGTGCCGAAATCGGGCACCACCTCGAAGGTGGCGCTGTAGCGGATTTCTCCGGCGTCACCCTTGGCTTCCGGACGGATGTCGGGATTGCCTGCTGGCAGCAGTTTCTCCTGGCGGACCGCCTCATCGAAGCTCTGGCGGATCAGTTCGCCCAGCGCCTCGTCCCGGACCTGCGGCCCGAAACGCTGCTCGATGACCTTCGGCGGGATGCGACCGGGGCGGAAGCCCTTGAGCTTGGCGGTACGGCCGATTTCCTGAAGGCGTTTGCCAACCACGCCTTCGAGGCGCTCGGCGGGTAGGACGACCGTCATGCGGCGTTCCAGGGAAGCGGTGTTTTCAAGGGAAACTTGCATGTGTGCTCCGGCCTCGCGCCATCACCTGGCGCCGTAAAATGAAAAAACCCATGGATTCGATGCGTCCCCGGCACGGTGGTGCGAAAGGAGAGACTCGAACTCTCACGGGTTGCCCCACAGGAACCTAAATCCTGGGCGTCTACCAATTCCGCCACTTTCGCAATGCGCAGTACCG